>JBGOXY010000181.1:0-4842 GCA_041479415.1 Anaerolineae bacterium | reverse complement strand
CTTCAGCGCGGCGGCTCACTTCGCCGCGCTGTTTGCGCAGCGCCTGCTCGATGGCCTGCAAGCCACCGACCTGGATGTGCTCAAGGTGGAGGTCCCCGCCACAGCGACACCGGCAACGCCGTGGCAGGTATGCCGCGTCTCGCGCACGCGCTACTATATTCCGGTCGTCCCGGCCGAACCCGACAGCGATAAGCCGCGCCGCCTGTGGTATCGTGCCCAGCTCGATCCGAATCTGGAACCCGACTCGGATGTGTATGTGCTGCGCGTGCTGCAACAGGTCGCTGTCACCCCGCTCAGCCTGGATCTCACCTCGCGCTTGGATCTGAGCCAATTGACGCACAAGCTGCAGAACGGAAAGCACTCGTAGCCCAGCGGGCAAGCGGACAAGACGATTGCGGCCCTCCCCGTTGGGGAGGGCCGCCTCATGTTTGGGCACAGGTTGAGCACAATGGGTGGGGGCAGGCTGGCGGAGATGAGGGTTACGTTTTGGCAGACTGCTCCACCGCACCTTCGGCGCGGATCTTCTGCGTGCGCTGATAGTGACGGCGCGCCTTGGCGCGGTTGCCGCAATCGTCCATCGCGCACCAGCGCCGCGTGTGGTTGCGGCTGGTGTCGATGAACAGCCATCCGCAGCCGCGGTCATCCTGGCATTGGCCCACGCGCGATGCAAGATCCGAGGTGAGCACGTCGGCGGCCGATCGCATCACCGGCCACAGAACGCGCTCAAGCGCGTCCGGGCTCTCTGCCCATCCCCAGGTGAAGCCGGCTGGGCCGGGCCGCAGGCGAGCCCGCCCGAGAGACTCGGCAAGCCCAGCATTCAGCAGATCGAGCGCTGCGCCTGGTGCAGGCTTGTCGTGGGCCAGGCTGCTGAAAACCCGATAGATCGCCTCTCGCAACTCGACCGCCCGGCGCAGAACGCGCACAGCCTCCCGCGGACGCCCTCCAGCTTCGAGCGAGAGCGCCCGGGCTTCCTTCTCGCCGAGGACGCCCCTGCGTTTGGCCCAGGCCAGCAGTTCGACGTAGTCCGTCAATTGTTCCTGGGGATGATCGCTGGCATGCCACTCGGCCGTGTTGGCAAAATCCAGACATAGAGCTCCCGCCGGGGAACCTGGGTTTTCGGCATGTTTCGGCTCGATTCTCGGGTTCATGCTCCTCCAAAAATAACCCTCAAATGTTGCTTGACAGGTTACGCCGCGCGATGTAGAATGTAACCGTCTTAATAAGTTTAGCAGGTTATGATGGGCACGTCAAGTAGCCGCCCAGGGAGTGGCGGCGCGAGCCAAGGAGGGTGGGGTATGTTGTTCAGCGAAGCAACCCAGCTCATGCAGCGTGAGCGCTACCTAGATCTGCTGCGGCAAGCTGAACAGGAGCGATTGGTGGCAGTCGCCTTTCCGCGGCCGCCGCGCCGGCGAGGCGCGCGTCGTGCGGCAGCTCGCTTGCTGCGCTATGCCGCACGCCTGGCGCTGCGCACTTCGGAGGCGCTCAGCCCGCAAGGCGAGGGCCGAGCCGACTTCGAGGCGGCCGGGCTGCTGTAATGTGCGTGCTATGGGCCATTGCGCCCACGACTCGAAAGCGAGAAGGCACGGCCCGGCGAAGCAATCGCGGCTCCATCGTTAGGTGGACTGCGACTCGCAGGCAAGATGGCAGTGCACGCCAGCCGAGATAGCCGGGGAGTGCTTTGCCGCTTCGCGACGCAACACAACCCGCAACGACAAACGCAGTGGATGCAGGAGAGGAATCACATGATCGCCCGCATTTGGAGAGGCACGACGCGCACTCAGGACGAAGGTGAGTACGTGGCTTACCTGCAGCAGACCGGCGTGCGCGAGTGCCGGGCCACACCCGGCAACCGGGGCGTGTTCATCTTCCACCTGCCGGCGGCCGACGGGACGCGTTTTATGTTCATCTCATTGTGGGAAGACGAAACCGCCATACGCGCCTTTGCCGGTGACGACATCAGGCGGGCGGTCTATTACCCTGAAGACCGCCGTTTCCTGCTTGCCCTCGAGCCGACCGTCGAGCATTACGAGGCCCTCTCCTTCGGATGAGAGGGCCTCGCGAACGCTTGCCGCGGGGAGGCGGGATAGGCGTTTTAGCCGTGGGGAGGCGCACTCGGCGCCGGGGGAATGGAACCTAGCGCAAGCACCTCGAGCATCGCCGCGTGCACGCGGCCGTTGGTGGCCAGGATCGTCAGGTCCTCTCGCAGGATGTCGGCTCCGCCGTGAACGTTGGTCACGCGACCGCCGGCCTCCTCGATCAGAAGCGCGCCTGCGGCCACGTCCCATGGGCTGAGCTGCAGATCCCAGTAGCCCTCAAAGCGCCCCGCAGCCAGGTAGGCCAGGTCGAGCGCCGCAGAACCCAGGCGCCGCACGCCCTGACAGCGCGTCGCGAAACGGCCGTAGTGATCGAGATTGTTGAAGCGTGTGGTCGCCATGTCATAGGGAAACCCGGTGACCAGCAGGCTGCGTCCCAATTCGTCGACCTGCGAAACCCGCAATCGCAGGTCATCGAGATAGGCTCCCGTGCCGCGTTCCGCCCAATAGGTTTCACGCCGCAAGGGGTCGTAGACGACTCCCAGGCGCAGCCCGGTGGAATCCATGAGCGCCATGGTCACGGCAAAGATCGGAATGCCGTGCGTGAAATTGGTCGTACCGTCCAGCGGGTCAACGATCCAGGTTCGTTCAGCTTGCAGGCCGTTTGACCCGCTCTCCTCCGAGAGCAGAGCATCTTCGGGATAGGCGCGTCGGATGGCCTCCAAGATCCAGGCCTCCGAACGCCGGTCGAATTCGGTCACCAGGTCGACCGGGCCCTTGTGCTCCACGTGCATCGCGGTACCAAACCCCTCACGCAGGATCTCCCCGGCTTCATGTGCCAGGCGGATCATCAAGTCCATCTCGCGGCTGTGCTGCATAACCTCCACCTTGTCGGTCGCGCGGCTTACGGGGTGCGCCACAGGCTGATTGATTCGATGTGGTACGTTTGCGGAAAGAGGTCGATCGGCATGAGCGCGGCCAGGTTGTACCCGGCCGCCTGCAGCGCGCGCGCATCGCGTGCGAGGGTCGAAGGATCGCACGACACGTAGACGATCCGCCGCGGCGCGAGGCGCACCAGCCCGGCCAGGGCCTCCCGGTCTATGCCCGCACGCGGCGGGTCCACCACAGCCACCTGGGACCGCATCTCCAAGTGAGGCAGAACGGCCGCGGCGGTGGCCTCATACAATTCCACGTTGTCGAAGGAGGCCAGGTTGTCCTCGAAATCGGCCGCCGCCCACGGCGAGGCTTCAACGGCCACGACGCGTGCGGCCCGTTTCGCCAGGAATGCACTAAACAACCCCACACCGCTGTACACGTCCAGCGCGGTATCTCCCGCTGCGACCTCTGCCAGAGCCATGACCTGCTCGACGAGCGTCGGAAGCAGGCCGGTGTTGACCTGGAAAAAACTGCCGGGCGAGACGGCGTAACTCTGGCCGCTCACCAAAAAGTGAAGCGCGTCCTGGCCCACCAATATATCGCTCCGGCCGCTTGGCGCCATCCAGGCCACCGACAGCGAACGCTCGACCTCCACCTCGGGCATGCCGGCCTGGCCGCCGTCCAGCATCACCATCGCCTCGCCCTCGCTGTCGGCGCGCAGCCCCACCTGAGTGACGCCTTGTGCCTCGCGCAAGTCCAGGGCGGGCCAGATTTCGTCCAGCCGGGGCTCCGGCAAATAGCATTCGCGGATCGGCAGCACGTGCTGTGAGCCCTGGCGCATATAACCCAGACGGCCGTCCGCCGCCAGGGAGAACTGAACATGGTTGCGGTAGTTCCATTCCGCCGGGGAGGCGATCGCTTCCCGTAGTGGCGGTGCCTCGAGCCCGCCCAATCGGCGCAGTTGCTCGCGCAGCACGTCGCTCTTGGCAGCGAGTTGCGCCGCGTAGTGCATGTGCTGGAGGTGGCATCCGCCGCACTCGCCATAATGAGCGCAGCGCGGGGTCACACGCAACTCGGACGGCCGCAGCACCTCCACCGTGCGTGCGCGCAGATAGCTCGGCCTTTCTTCGGTCACCAGCACGCGCACCTGCTCGCCCGGCAGCGCGTCGCGCACGAAGACGCGCCGGCCGTCTGCGGCGCGCGCCAAACACTCGCCGCCGTAGGCATGGGTTTCGATTTGCACTTCGAGGACCGGGTTGGGCATGGGTGCGTGTCGGCCGAGAGCCTCAGGTATACGGCGCCGTCTGGCCGTGAGGTTCGCAGCACTGCCGAGGCGCAAGGGTCAGCGCAGCCGGCGACCGGCTCAGGTGCGTCCGCGCGGGTTGAGTTCGATCGACCAGGAAGGAGAATCACCAGGGGGCATGCGCCGCTGGCGCGAGCTGTCTTCGGGCAGCGAGGCGTTCGGCCCGAGGATGGCGCGCAGGTCGTCCAGGGCAGCCTCATCGTACTCACAGTGGCTGCACACGTCGCACACCCAGGCCGGAAAATCTGGCACGGTGATCAGCAGCCCATCCAGATGGGCGTAGTACGGCACGCTGCGCGGCCGCAACATGCCCACCTGGCACTCCGCGCAAGTCTCTGCCGGTTCTTCCGTCGGCGCGTTCATCTTATGCCTGCCCCCGCGCGTACTCTTGCATGATCTTGACTCCGTTGGAGGTGCCGATGCGGTTGGCACCGGCGCGCACCATGCGTTCCAGATCCGCCCGCGAGCGAATGCCGCCGGCCGCTTTGACTCCGACCTGGGGGCCCACGATCGCACGCATCCGCCGCACGTCGGGCTCCTCGGCGCCGCTCGGGCCGAACCCGGTGGAGGTCTTGACGAACTCCGCGCCCGCCGCCACCGACAGCAGGCAGGCAGCGGCCTGCTGTGCCG
>JBGOXY010000180.1:0-4934 GCA_041479415.1 Anaerolineae bacterium | reverse complement strand
CTCAAAATTCCAGTTCCTGGCGGTGAATGACGACACTCTCGACCAGGCCGACGCCCAGCAGCGCCGACCATAGTGCGGATCCGCCGTAACTGATGAAGGGCAGCGGCAGCCCCGCCACCGGTAGCAGATTGAGGTTCATGCCGATGTTGAAGGCGGCCTGGTAGAAGATCAGCGTGGCCACGCCATACCCGATGAGCGCGCCGAACGTGTCGCGTGCCGTGCGTGCTGCTCGCAGACAGCGATAAATGACGAAGGCCAGCAGGAGCAAGACGGCGAAGGCGCCAACCCATCCGAATTCCTCCGCCAGGGCGGAGAAGATGAAATCCGTGTGACGCACCTTGAGGAAGCGCAACTGCACCTGCGAGCCATGGGCGTAGCCCTGGCCAAACCACCCGCCCGAGCCAATGCTGATCAAGGCCTGGTCCACGTTGTAGCGAGCGCCCGGATCGGCCTCCGGAGCGAGGAACAACACCAGGCGCTGCTTCTGATAAAACTCGAGGAAAGGGAAGGCCATGATCGGGACGAGCAGTGCGCCACCAGCTAGGGTGGCCAGATGTTTCGGTTTGATTCCAGCGGCGAAGATGATTGCCGCCCAGAGCACCATGGTGAGGATGGCCGTGCTCAAATCGGGTTGTCGGAAGATGACGAAAGCCGGGAGGGCGGCCAGCGTCAGGCTGCGCAGCACGCCGCCCCAGGTGCGGATGCGTTCCTCGTTGCGCGAAATGTCATCGGCCAAGATCAGGATCAGAAGAACCTTGGCCAGTTCGGAGGGCTGCACCTGGGTAAAACCCAGGTCGAGCCAGCGCGCCGCGCCGAACGAGGCCGATCCCCCGAACTCAAGTATGAGCAGCATGGCCAGCAGCCCGATGTACATCGGGCGCGTCAGGGCGCGCCAGAAGTGGTAGTCCACGACGGCCGCGACCAGCACCACTCCCAGGCCGACGAGCGCGTTCTGTGCCTGGCGCGCGGGCAGTCCCGCCAGCGTCTCGTTTCCGGCGATGGCCGAGCGGATCATGGCGATGCCGAACACCACCAGCACGGCCACGCCGCCCAACAGCCAGAAATCGAAATGACGCCAGCGTCGCGGATTGAACATTCGCCCTCAGTTGAGCCGGCGGCGCCGGGTGGCCGGACCGAGCGAGATGTCGGCGACCAGGCGCTGGTCTGTGACCAGGGCCTGTTGGGGCCGCTCATGTCCTTCGACCCCATCCGCCAGGTCGTAATGGCCGCGGTTCTGGCGGCCCAAGATGACGCCCGGGTTGTGCATCCCGATGTCGTGACCTGGACGCGCATCATCCTTCCCTGGCGTGGCCAGCGTGACACCCAGCTTGACCGTGGCCGTTGTGTTGCCCACGCCGCGTTTGCTGGAGGTAATCGTCACTTCCTGACCTGTCACGAGGGCCTCGCCGCTGCCGGATGAAAGGGCCGGGCTACTTGAGTTCCCGACCGCCGGGCTTCCACACATCGGCCACCAGGTTTCCATTCCGCAAGCGCACAACCTCGGGCTGTGGCGATCCGCGGCGCGACGGGGGGGTGGCCGCATGACCTGCGATGCGCAGTTCCATCGGAGAGAGATCGAGTGCGCACACCATCGCGTGCTCGTTCCCGTGGGCGCCGGCATGCACCGTCCCTCGCAGTTTGCCCCACACGATGACGTGCCCGCCGGCGACGATTTCGACCCCGGGGCTAACATCGCCCAAGACGACGACATGCCCGGCGTATTCGATTCGTTTCCCCGAATGCAGCGTGCTTTCCACCAGCACCGCCGCGGTGCCGGTCATCGCATATTCCAACGGCGCGTCCGAACCTGCTGGTGGCGAAGGCAGAGCGGTGGCGAGCGCCAGGCTTTGAGCTGCGGCGACCACGGCCGGTGCATCGGTCAACACGGCCCACAAGGTCAATCCGCGCTTGGCCAGGCGTCCGCGCAGATCGGCCAGGTCGGCTGCGCGCGGCAGATGTTCCCCCAGGCGTACCGCGATGCGGGCTCCCAAGAAGAAATCGCCCTTGGAGTCGATGTGGGCCAGCATCTCCTCGAGCGCCTCGGCCCACGTGCTCCCTCCAAGAGTGATCAGCAGGCCTTCGCGAATTCCTTTGATTGCGAGCATGCTGCTCATCGTCAAAATTATAGCATGCAGGTTTGGGCTAGCGTTGCGCTGCGGCGTCGATCGCTTTGAGTTCGAAGTAGGCTTGCAGCACCTGCTTGACGATCGGCCCCGAGGTCACGGCGCCTTCGCCCCCGTCGTACACGAATGCGATGACGGCGATCTCCGGCTTGTCGAAGGGCCCGTAGCCCACGTACCACGAGTGAGTGGGCCAGGCCCCGGGCTGGCACAAGTTGCGCGATTGGGCGATGTTGTCGCAGTACTCGGCGGTGCCGGTCTTGCCGCCCGTTACGACATTGTCCAGCTTCGCGTACTTGGCCGCTGTGCCGTAATCCACCACCTCGCGCATGCCCTCCTGCGCCAGGCGCACCCATTGCTCATCGACTTTCAGATGATCCGGATCGCTGGTCACGTCCTGGGTGATATCCCACAGGACCTGAGGTTCGATTTCACGCACGACGTTGCCTTCGCCATCCAGGAATTGCTTGAGCACCGTCGGCTTCATCACCCGCCCGCCATTGGCCAAGGTGGCGATGCTTTCGAGAACCTGGAGGGGGGTGGCGAGGACGAAGCCTTGGCCGATCGTGGCGATGTAGGTATCGCCGGTGGCCCAGTTCTCTCCAAGGTTGATGCGCTTCCAGTCCGGGTCCGGCAGCAAACCGGAGGCTTCGGCGGGCAACTCGACTCCTAAGGCGCGGCCGTAGCCGATGGCTTGCGCGTAACGCTTGATGCGCAGGATACCCAGACCCCCGCCTTCCAACTGCCCGGGCGTGCCACCTTCCACCTCGCCCGGGTACCCGCCGCCCAGTTTGTAGAAGTAGACGTCACACGATACGGCGACTCCCTTGAGGAAGTTGACCAAGCCGTGGCCGTTGCGGTCATAGCACACGAACGTTTGCGCCCTGCCCGGATCGTTGGGGAAGTAGCGGTTCTGGATGACGATCTCCCCAGGGTCGAAGAGCTGCTTCTCAGGGGTGATCACCTGCTCGTTGAGCGCGCCGATGGCCGTCGCCATCTTGAACACTGATCCGGGCGGGTATTCGCCCTGGATCGCGTGATTGATGAGCGGATTGCTTTGGTCTGCAAGCAACGAGTTGTAGTAGCTGAGGGGGATGAGGCGGGCGAACTGTTCGTTGTCGTAGGTGGGCAACGAAACCATGGCCAGGATTTCGCCCGTTTGCGGATTCATCGCGATCACAACGCCGCTGACGATGGGGCTGCGCAGGAATTCGAGCTTGCGAGCGCGTACCGAATCGATTGTGCTCTGCAGCGCCGCTTGAGCCGCGGCCTGCAAACGGGTGTCAATCGTCAGCCGCAGGTTGGTTCCGGCGACGGGTTCCTGCGGGGGGGCCACCAGGCGCAGTTCAAGGCCGGCCGCGTCCTCTTCCACCAGCTTCTGGCCGTAGGCCCCCGCCAGGATTTCCTGCAAAGATCGCTCGATGCCCGCATAGCCGATGCGGTCTTGGCCGACGCGCAGTCCGCGCGACTCGTAGAACTCGCGCTGTTCAGCCGGGATGGGACCCATATAGCCGATGATATGGGCGGTCAACGCTCCCGTGGGGTAGTCGCGCGCAGGCGAGACCCGGACTCCGACCCCCGGCATGGTGAATGACAGTTCTTGAATCAGCATGGCGATGTGCGGGTCGGCATTGCACTTGATCTTCACCGCCGAATACGGAGCCAGGCCAGTCCATTCCTCGACGAGATCTTGAATGCCGCGGCCTTCGGCGCACTCGGCCGAGGGTTTGGAGCCTGGCACGACGATCGGTACGCCTGTGAGCGCCGAGAGGCGGGAGTAGATCGCCTGCACCTCGGCCGGGCTATCGGGCAGGTTCGCCGGCGTGATGGTGATTTCAAAGGAAGGCACATTGCGAGCGAGCAGCACGCCATTGCGGTCGTAGATCACGCCGCGCGAGGCGGGCAGGACGACCCGCGTGATGCGGTTTTCATCCGCGGCGGCCACGTAATCGCTGCCACGCAGGATCTGCAGTGCGAAGAGACGCAGGCTGAAGATGCCGTAGATGAGGGCGACAACCGCGCCCAGCAGCAGGATGCGCCGTGGGTCAACCCGATTGCCGCCAGGTTGGCCTGCCACGGTCTACTCCTCCACTTCGGTGCGCAGCTCGCGCGGCCCGGTCGCCCGGTCCAACGCGCGCAACGCCGAGTATACGGGCAGCACCAGGGCTACATTAATGAATGCGGTGGGCAACGTGACATAGGCCAGCGTGTAACCCACGTCGAGCGGCCGCCCGGTCAGGCTGAGAATCGCGAGGCCGAGCAAATGCGTGGTGCCAGTGCCGAGCAGTGCCAGGCCCATGATGATCAACGGATGGCGGCCCCACAGTCGACCTTGTATCTGCCCAGCGGCAAGCGAGGTCACGATGTAAACGATGGCCGTGGCTCCGAACGGCCCGCCCGAGAGCAGATCCGCGAACAACCCGCCGACCGCGGCCCACACCAATCCTTCCTTTGGGCGCAACATGCTCCAGCACAATACGACCAGCAGCAGCAAGTCTAGGTTGCCGCCTGCGAATTCAATCTGACGCAGCACTGCCGATTGCAGTACGGCCACCAGAGCCAGAAGGGGAATTGCGATCGCCCAGATCATTCCGCCTCACGGGGCCGGCTGGCCGGGCGACAGCGGGCCGATATCGACGGGTTCGAAATTGGCGATGATCAGCACGATTTCGAGTCTGCCATAGTCGACGCGCGGCAAAACCGTGGCCGTCTGGTACAGCTCGTAGTCACGCTTGCGCACACTGACCACGCGGCCGGCGAGAATGTTGGCTGGAAAGCCGCCTCCCAGTCCGGAGGTGACCACCAGATCGCCGG
>JBGOXY010000179.1:0-4945 GCA_041479415.1 Anaerolineae bacterium | reverse complement strand
GAGGCACGCTGCGCGGCGGGCTCAGCGATTGGCTTGAGCGGCGGCGCGGCGGTGCGCGCAGCGGAGGAAAAGAACGCCCCGAGGAGTACTTGTGGGCCCTGCGCGATGTGTCTTTCGAGGTGCAGCCCGGAGAAGTGGTCGGGCTGATTGGCCGCAACGGCGTGGGCAAGAGCACGCTGCTCAAGTTGCTGGCGCGCATCACGGAGCCCACCCAGGGCGAGGCCGATCTCTATGGCCGCACAGCCGCGCTGCTTGAGGTCGGCACCGGCTTCCATGGAGAGTTGACCGGCCGCGAGAACATCTACCTCAGCGGGGCGATCCTCGGGCTGCGCCGCGCCGAAGTGCAGCGCCGCTTTGAGGAGATCGTGGCCTTTGCGGAACTCGAACGCTTCCTCGACATGCCGGTGAAGCGCTATTCGAGCGGCATGTACGTGCGCCTGGGGTTCGCGGTAGCGGCGCATCTCGACCCGGAGATCCTTTTGGTAGACGAGGTACTGGCCGTTGGCGACCTGGCCTTCCAGCGCAAGTGCCTGGGCCGCATGGGCGATGTGGCCCAATCCGGCCGCACGGTGCTTTTCGTCAGCCACCAAATGACTTCCATCCGGCGTCTGTGCACGCGCACGCTGTGGCTGGATGGCGGCCGTGTGCGCGCCGTCGGCCCCACTGGCGAAGTCGTGGCGCGCTATGAGAGCGAGGCCTTGGGAGGTGCTGCCGCCGGTGCCGCCGCGCCTTCCGCCGAGTATCGCGCGCGCTACCTGGGCTGGCGCATCGCAACCAACGACGAGGCCCATGCTCACACCCTCAACTCGCTCGACCCGCTGACCCTTGAGTTGCAGCTCGACGTGCGCCAGAAGCTCGGGCAGGCCTATGGCGGGTTTGAAATCTTCGATGTGGAAGGGCAGTTGATGTGGTCGGGCTCGACCTACGACGAGGGACGCGGCGACCTCGAGCTCGCGGCCGGGCAATATACCTTCGCCTTCGGGCTGCCGCTGCTGCCGCTGCGGCCGGGGGCCTATCGCCTGCATGCCAGCCTGTATGAGCGCGAGGGGCATCGCCTGGTCGACGATTGGTGGGCCATGCCGGAACTCATCGTGGCCACCACGCCTCTTTCTCATCCGCAAGATGAGTGGCAAGGCGTACTTAACCTGCCGTGCACTTTCTCGATGTCGACCGCCGGCACCGGAAACGATCGGCGGCAGACGGGATGAGAGCGGTCTCGGGCATGCGGCGGATCCTTCAGGCAACCCAGGTTGCGGCCCGCCAGGCCGCAATGTTGTTCGCCCATCGAGCCATCATCCTGCTCTACCATCGCGTGGCGGAGGGCCATCCGGACCCGCATCTCCTGTGCGTCAGCCCGCAGCACTTCGCCGAGCACCTGCAGGTGCTGCGGCGGTGGGGGCGGCCCGTGGCGGTGCGCGATCTCAGCGCGGGGTTGCGCTCAGGGAGCATACCGCCCCGGGGCGTCGCGCTGACCTTCGATGATGGTTATGCCGACAACCTGACGCAGGCCTTGCCGTTGCTTGAGCAAGCGCAGGTGCCGGCAACGGTTTATGCATCTGGCGGGCACGTGCAGAGCGGGGGCGAGCTGTATATTGACGAATTGCAACATGAGATACTCACGCGCCGCGACCTGCCCGTCGAGTTCGTGCTGCATATCGGCCGCACCGAGTATCGCTGGAGCGCCGCTCCGCCTGGCAAGGCACACCTCGCCACCGCTGATAACTTGGCTTGGCCCGATTTGGCAAGAGAACGCATCTACCTTGAAGTGTGTCAGTTGCTCCGCCCGCTGAACGCAGCCGAGCGAGAGCATGCGCTAGAGGAGTTGCGCGCGCAACTGGGGCAGCGGCCCGTGGCCTGCAATCAGCACCGGCTCCTCTCTCGCGACCAGCTTCGCGCGCTGGATGCCCACCCGTTGGTCGAGATCGGATCGCACGGTCTCGATCATCTCGTTCTGGCCAATCTCGACCGTGAGGCGCAGGCTGCAGAAATGCGGGCGGGCCTGCAGGTGCTCGAGAGGATTCTCGAGCGGAAAGTGGAAAGCTTCGCCTATCCTTATGGCAGCCCGTGGGACGTCGGGCGGCAGACCATCGCGCTTGCACGAGAACTCGGGCTGCGCGAAGCGTGCGCCAACACGCCAGGGCAGGTCGTGCGGGGCAGCAACCCCTACTGGCTGCCTCGCTTCCTGGTGCGCGATTGGGACGGAGAGGAGTTCGAGCGCCGGTTGTGCGGGTTCGACCGGCCGCGGCTGGCACGCGAGGTGGCGCGTGAGTAGCGTGGGTGTTGATCCTCGCCGGAGTGCGCGCCGCAGTGCGTGGAGCTGGTTGGGCGACCCGCGACTGCCGCTGGGCGCGGTGCTGATTATGGCTGCCGCTGCGTTCATCGTGCTCATGCGCTACGCCGCAGTCTCCGACTTTCGTGAACTTGCTTTGGAGCGCTTGCAGGACGACTCGTATTACTACCTGCAACCGGCGTGGGATTTCGCGACCCGTCACTTCTTTACCTTCGACGGGGAGCATCCGATGTACGGGTTCCAACCGCTGTGGATGCTGGTGCTCACCTTCCAGGCTGTTTTCGTTCCAAACAAGATCGCCTTTCTGCGTGCAGCGGTCGGGCTTGGGGCGTTACTCTACTGCATGACCGGCGTCGGTCTGTTCCTTTTGGCGAGGCGCTGGATGCGCGGCTGGGCCGCGCTGCTTGCGCCGGCGGTGTGGCTGTTCAACCCGGGGTTGGCCGGGCTGTACATCACCGGCAAGGAGAACGCGCTCTTCGCTTTCCTCCTCGTGGCCAGTGCCGTGCTGGTTGCGAGGCGGTTATCGCGCCCGGCATCGCCGCGTGCCGCCTGGGTGGACGGGGTGGTGGTCGGCCTGCTGGTGATGAGCCGGGTGAACGCGATGGCCATCGCGCTGCTTTTTGGGGTGGCCATCCTGGTCGCCTCGCCCGGTGGGTTGAGCGAACGCCTGCGGCGCACGGTGTGGATGGCGCTTGGGGCGGGCGTGATTCTCATCGCGTGGGCGGTCTACGCCTGGATTGCATTCGGTACGATCTTCCCGAACAGCGGAACGGCCAAGCTCTTTGGAGCATGGGCTGCGCTGGCTGTCTTCATCGATCAACATGTGCCCTGGCTTTCTCTGGGCCAGATCGCCGCATTGTTGCCGCAGAGCGAGCGGACATACCTAGGCAACCCCGGCGCGTTGGTTCTGCCGACGCGCGGGCTGGCCGAGTCTTACTTCGTTGGCTTCCTTCCGGAGATCACCCTGGGTGCGCTCGCTCGGCTGTGGCCTGCGGGAGGCACGCTGGCTTACAGGGTGCGGTTAATCCTCCTGGGGTTCACGGGAGGCGGGTTCATCGCGTGGTTGATCTTTGCCGCACGTGGTGGAATTAGCCGGCGCGGTTCGAGGGGCTTGCGGGGGGAGCGGACGGAACCGAGCGCGGCTGCGCTCGTCGTGGGCGCGCTGGCGCTCGGCGCGATCATCAATGGGGTTTCGAATTTGATGCTCCTGCCGGCCTACTTGTACTGGGGAACATGGTATCCCGTCCCGGAGCAGGTGACGCTGGTGCTCGCCGCCGCGACCGTGCTTTGGCTTGTGGCGTGTGGCGCGGCTCGCGGGGTGCGTGCTGTGGCGCAGTGGAGAACCGCGCGCCGCGCAGACGCACCGGCAACTTCAATCTCATGGCTCAGCGCGTTGGGCGGCGTACTTCTCGCGGCCGGCATCTTCGCGCTGGCGATCCCGTTCCAGCGCGCATGGCGCCCGACCCAATACACGCCCGACCCCGCCGCGGCGGCGGGCTACAACGGCGTGCGTTGGATGAACGCGCACCTGCCGCACGGCAGCCGGGTGGCCTCCTATAGCTCCGGCTTGCTCGGCTACTTCGCCGAGGGTTACACGGTGATTAACATCGACGGTCTGGCCAACACGCCGCAATTCGTGGAAAGTGAGACTCGCGGGCACCTGCTCTACCTGCGGGGATTGGCTTCCCGCGACCCGCTGATCGAGTATCTGCATCGAGAAGGAATCACTCACCTGGCCAACGTGGAGCCCGAGGCGCGGATTGCCAGTGGGCCTTATCTCGGTTTGGCCGAGGCGCAGGCAGCGTCGCTCGTCTATGATGGGCCGGAGATCATTGACTGGGGGCCGGGCGAACCATTGCGCCGGTTCATCGTGGTTGAGTTGACGGACCCTTCGCCGTGATCACCCTATTCACGATTCCCAAGCCGTTCACAGGTCCATTTGCGCGCATCCAGCGCAATGCGCTCGGCTCGTGGCGCGCGCTGGGTGCGCATGTGGAGATCCTCGTTCTCGGAAGCGAAGTGGGATCGGCCGAGGCGGCTGGTGCCATCGGGGCCAGGCATATCCCGACTGTCGAGACGACCTCCGCCGGGACACCGCGCGTCGATGCCGTATTTGCCACCGCCGAGCAGCATGCGACCAATGATCTCGTAACGTATGTCAATGCCGATATCATCCTGCTTCCCGATTTCCTGGCCGCCGTCGAGCGCACGGCGGGTCGACTCGCAAAGCTGCTGATAGTGGGGCGTCGATGGGACCTGGACTTCGAAGACACGATCGACTTCGCCGACCCGGGGTGGGAGGCGGACCTGCGGCGCGCAGTGCACGCGCGGGCGGTGCTGCATAAGCCGCGGGGCATCGACTACTTCGTCTTTTGCCGCGGACTGTATCGCGAGATGCCGCCCTTCGCTGTGGGCCGGACCATGTGGGATAATTGGCTGATCTATTCTGCCCGCGCGCAGCATGTGCCGGTGGTGGATGCGACGGCAGCGGTTACGGCGGTGCACCAAAACCACGACTACAGCCATGCGGGGGGCGGCCGGCAGGAGGTGTGTAAAGGGCCGGAGGCCAAGCGCAACATGGCCCTGGCCGGCGGCCTGGACCACTTCTTCACGATTGACGATGCCACCCACCGCCTTCGGGCAGGGCGCCTGACG
>JBGOXY010000178.1:0-4946 GCA_041479415.1 Anaerolineae bacterium | reverse complement strand
ATCCTGCGCTTCGACTATCGCGTGCTCGAGCCTTACGGGGGTGAGGGCCTTGCCGCGCTCCCTACGATTGACCTGCTCGACCATCTGCACCGGGCGCTTGGGTTTCGCCTGTCCTTGGACTCGGTGGCCGAAGCTACATTGGGGGAAGCCAAGTCCGGTGAGGGAACCTTGGCCGTGCAATGGTATCGTGCGGGGGAAATCGAGAAGGTACTCGACTACTGCCAGAAGGACGTTGAGTTGACGTGGCGGGTGTACGAACATGGGCGCACGCACCATCAGGTGTCTTATCGCGACCGCAGCTACCGCAAACGTTTCGTCAGTGTGGCCTGGTGACCGAAGATCAGAGCGGAGAGGTGGCGCGGGTGAGGATGAGGATGGAGCACTCTCATGAACGGCTGCACGCCATCGTGGAAGGCGGCGTCCAGGGAGTTGGCTACCGGGTTTTCGTTGTGCGCACGGCGGGGCCTCTCGGGCTGCGCGGCTGGGTGCGCAATCGCTTCGATGGCAGCGTGGAGGTGATGGCCGAGGGCGAACGTGCTTCGCTCGAGGCAATGGTCCGCGATCTCAAGCGCGGACCGCGCGCGGCCTCGGTGGGGCAGGTGGCTGTGGAATGGCAGCCCGCGACGATGGAGTTCGCCGACTTCCGAATTCGCTATGTATGATCGAGCGGGCTAGGCCGCGCGGGCGCCCATCAGCGCCGGGATTTCGCTGAGCCGGCCGTCTTCGTAGCGCCACACTTCCGACTCGTATCCTCGCGAGGCAGAAAGCGCAACACAGAACGCCGCTCCAACGCCTGGTTCGTCGCGCAGCAACCGCGCGTACTCAACGTACTGCTGGCCCTTTATCCGCGAGTCGACCCCGGCCGCAGTATTGCTGTATTCGCTCACCATCAGCAGTTTCCCTGGATGGCGCTGGCGAATGACCTCGTAAAACTTGCCCCCCTGTTGCGAATGCATCTCTTCCGCGCGAGTCCAGAAGCAGTGCACGCCAATCCAGTCTGCGGCTAGGGCGGCACTGTCGGCCTGCTGAAGGAAGGCAAGAGCATCCTGGCGCAGCCCGTCCACCGTCGCGCCGGGAGCCAGGCCCGGGAACCCGAACTTGGCATCCGGGAAGCGTTGGCGCAAGCGAGATACTGTCTCCTGGAACCAGCGGCCGAACCCGCCACCGTCCATCCACGTGCGCTCGCACCCCTCGCTGCTCAGGTTGGGTTCGTGGTGAACCTCGAAGTAGCGGATACCCATGCGGTAATGGCGCTGCAGATCGGCTTGCACGCTTTCGACGAACTCACTGGCCGGCACGGCCCGCGTCGCCAAGTCTCCAACGAGGCGGACCAGAATAAACATTTCCGGATTGAGCGAGCGCATCTGCATCACGCTGGCATCGGGGGCACTCGCGAGCAACGTGACGGCCTCCAGGCGTGCGTGGCGCGCAGCCTGGATATCGGCCTCGGTCAGCGGGCCATCCATACGCCCGTGCGCGCCCACCAGACACTTCTGGGCCGGCCAGGGGAAGGAGGCGGCAGGCAGCTCGGGTAGGCCCTTCGCGTTCCCGGCTCGACCCGGCCAGATCAGATAGGGAGTCGGGTCGAGGATGTCTTTCGGGTAGCGCGTCAGGCCCGCTGCGGTGGCGCCGATCCTCTTCAGCGTCAGGTGAAGGTGGCTGCCGGTCGAGTTGCCAGTTGAATCTGCCAGCCCCACCCGAGCGCCCATGCCCAGGACCTGGTTGACGGAGACCAACGGGCGATTGAGATGGGCGTAGACCGTCTGGTACCCGTCGCGATGCTGGATGCGAACGTGCCGGCCATACGGGTGTCGCCCGTGTCCATCGTGAACCTCGAACACGGTTCCTTCCGCGCAGGCATACACGTTGGCGTTCATCGGAGCGCGTACATCCACCCCTTCATGACCCGGGAGGCCATAGCGCCGGTAAATCGCGGGGTTCGCGCCGAAGGCCTGCGTGATCACGGCGTAGTCGGTCGGCCAGCGCAACGCAAATGGAAACGTCTCTCGCCCGTACCGGTCGTTGACCGCGATCCGCATCGCCAGCAGCGCCTGCAGTTCGGCCGGTGTCTTGGCCAGGAGCGGGTCGAGGCGGACCTCGGGGAAGTGCTCATTAAGCCAAGGGATGACTGCGCCATGCACCGGATGGCCCAGGTAACCGTTGGGCGCATCCACGACGCTGATCGTCTGGCTGGGGGCCATGTGGCGGCCGGCATTATCGGCATCGCCGGTAATTGCTACGCCAAAGGCCATGACGTAATCCCGCACGGCCCGGACCCAATTCCAGTAATCCGGGCGGGGCAGAAGCAGAATCTGGTATTCGGGCATCGAAAACCCCGCGAAAAGGGCTGAAATCGCACCTGATGCAGCAGCACCTTAGGGTGCAAATCCCAGGCCACGTTCCCGCAGGGAAACGAAGCGCCCCTGGCCGATAATCAAGTGGTCGAGCACCTGCAGGTCGAGCAGCTTACCGGCCTCGACCAGTGAACGGGTGAGCGCCACATCCTCGGGGCTGGGCGAGGGATCGCCGCTCGGATGATTGTGAACGACGATCAGCCCGGCCGCGTTGTGACGCAGCGCCTCGCGGAACACTTCGCCAATCCGCACCAGCGAGGTGTTGAGCGACCGGTGGTACACCTCAGCGATGCGCACGAGCCGATTGCGCGTGTCGAGCAGCAGGACTCGCAGATGCTCCTGATCGAGTGCGCTCATCTCGTATTGGACCAGCGCGGCGGCTTGCGCCGGCGAGGCATCGCTGGGCCGGTCCTCGGGAGGCAGGCTGGCAATCCGGCGACCAAGCTCAATGGCCGCCAACAGCGTGCAAGCCTTGGAAGGACCGACGCCGGGCAATCGACACAGCTCCGCCGGCACAGCGCGCTGCAATCCCGCCAGGCCGCCGATACGCTGCAAGAGGTCCTGTCCGACCTGGATGGCGCTTCGCCCGCGGGCGCCCACGCGCACCAGGAGGGCGAGCAATTCCGCGTGGCTGAGGGCCTGAGGGCCGAGTGCGATGAGTCTTTCGCGGGGCCGGTCTTGCGTGGGCAGGTCGCGAATGCGGTAGGATTGATCCCTGTCGCTCATAGTCCCCCTTTCGAATGAACGCAGGCGCCGCCAGTCTACGGCAGAATCGCGCCGCGCGCAATTCTCACGGGGGGTCAGGGGCACACCGATCAGGGTGGGAGTTCACAGGAGGGTCCGTCGTGCCGATCCGTTCGCCTCGCAAGAACCCGCCGGCCGTGGTCGAAATCTATACCGATGGCTCGGCTTCCCCCAACCCAGGTCCTGGCGGGTGGGCCGCGGTCGTGGTCGAGGCGGGTCGGCGGCGAGATCTATCTGGGGGAGAGGCCCGCACGACAAACAACCGCATGGAGTTGCGCGCCGCGCTTGAGGCACTGCAGGTGCTGCCGCGCTCGAAACAGTTGCGCGTGCACACCGACTCGCAGTATCTGCGTCTGGGCATTACCGAGTATCTTGCCGACTGGGAGCGCACGGGCTGGAAGACGCGCGCCCGGCAGCCGGTGGCCAACCAGGATCTGTGGCAAGCATTGGTGGAAGCCCTCGCGGGCCGCAAAGTAACTTGGGTGTGGGTCCGCGGGCATGCCGGCAACCCACTCAACGAGGCAGCCGACCAGCTTGCGCAGAAGGCCGCTTTGCGCTACCGGCAAACCCCCAGCGCAGCCCGCGCCCATGCCGGCGGATGCAACGCGTACCTTGGCGCATCGGCCTCGAGCCTGCATGCGCGTTGGGCGGCCGTGCTGGAGTGCCGCGGCGCCAAAACCGCCGCCTCGGGAGAAGTGTCCGGCTCGACGGCTAACGCGCTGATCTTGCATGCGGCGCTTTACGTGCTGCGTCATTCGGCACACGAGACGCCGCTGACGGTGCACGCCTCGGCGCGTTACCTGGTGGATGGCGTCGCGCACAGCCTGGGCCGCTGGCGCACCAATGGTTGGCGCACCACCGCCGGTAGCCCGGTCCGGCATCGTGAACTGTGGGAGGCAATTGCGCAATTGATCGCGAAAAGAGAGGTGCGCTGGGTGTGGGAGGCTTCCTCATCCCTGCTGGAGGAAGCTGAGGCACTCGCCGCTGGCCGGCGGGGCAAGCGGCTTTGAGGCAAGATGGGCTGTCAGTTCTCGGACGCGGCCGGCGCGCGCTCCGGCGCGTCGTCGATCATATCGAGTATGGGAGTCAGCTCGCCTCGTTCAAAAAGCGCCCGAAACGTTTCCACCAGGAACGGATCCCACTGCGAGCCGGCGCCATCGCGCAACTTCAACAGCGCTTCTTCCGGTGTGTGCGGCGTCGAATAGGGGCGCCAGGTCGTCAGCGCGTCGAACGCATCGGCCACCGCCATCAGACGTCCCTCGATCGGTATCTCGGTTCCCGCCAATCCGCGCGGATAGCCCGTGCCGTCCCAGCGTTCGTGGTGCGCCAGGACGTAGGGGATGGCCGGGCGCAGGTGATCCACCTGGTCCAACATGTGCGCACCGTTCTCCGTGTGTTTGCGCATCAGCAGCCACTCGTCCTCGGTCAGAGGGCCCGTCTTGTTGAGCAGGGCGTCGGGGATCGATAGCTTGCCCAGGTCGTGCAGCAGCGAACCGAAGTCAAGAACCGCCAGCGCTTCGTCGTCCCAGTCCAAGGCCCGCGCCAACGCCAGAGCGTAACGCCGCACGCGTTCGACATGGCGGCCGGTGTAGAGATCGCGCGCCTCGACCGCCTTGGCCAGGAGGATCACTGTTTGCAGGTGGGCTTCACGAGTTCCGGCCAAGTGCACCACGCGCCAGCGGTCGAGACGCGCGCGCACGGCGTTGATCAGCTCTTGCGCACCAAAAGGTTTGGGGAGGAAGTCGTCGGCCCCCAGCCGGCGGGCCGTGTCCATGTCGGCTCGCGAGGAGCGGGCACTGACAAACAAGAAGGGCAGGGGTGACCCGGCCTGCTCCTTGCGCATCTGGT
>JBGOXY010000177.1:0-4975 GCA_041479415.1 Anaerolineae bacterium | reverse complement strand
GGGGGCCCGGCGCCCCCGGCCGCGGGGGCGGGGGGGGGGGGGCGGCCGGCCCGCCGGGCGGGGGGGGGGGGGGGGGGGTCGCGCACGCCGAGAGCAGCGCTGCGACTACCGTGAAAGTAACGAGCCCCAATACCAGCTTTTTGCCCATACGTGTCTCCTTTTCTTTTCCTCTGCGGTCTTTTGCGATCGTTCCCGGACAAGATAGAAGAAAGGGCAATGCTCAGGGGTCGACTACCCACTGGCGATCATTTGCTATCGCGGGATGGTGCGGATTGAAACCGGTAAATCATACTCTACAAGTGTCGCGGTTGCATCCGCGCGCGGACGGGATTTATACTACCGTGCAGGTCTGGCAGGCGGAGAAAACAGAAGATGCTGCACCTCCTCGAGAATCCCCAGGTTCATTTCACGATCGAATCCTCCAGCGGACGGTGGAGCCTGGCCCTGCGGCAGGCAGCCGCACCACTTATTGACTGCGCGGAGTGGGGTGCCGCATTCACATTGCGCAGACGGCCCTTGTATGCGCATGCGGGCCGCCGTGCGGCCCAGGTCGACGCCGTGCGAATGCCGGGACCGGCGGGCGAGAAGCTTGATGGACTCCGAGTCGAGGCCGCGCTGGATGAAACCGGAGTGGCATTGCGCGGCGAGTTCGCGCTCCTCGGGGAGCACCCGGCGTGCCTCATCCGCCTGACGCTGGTCAACAACTCCCTGCATACGATCCAATGTGATCGCTTCATCATTGGACGCGTCGGCCCGGCAGCCATGATGCCCGCGAAGAGTCTGCGTCCATTCGATGTCTTCCGCGCTCCCGTCCGCGCTGTTGCCCCCGGGGCCCTGCGCCTCGACCCCGATCCGCGTGAGATGCGCTGTTACGTGAACGGATGGCAGAGCTGGAGCTTCGCCGGCGCGCTCGGCGAAGAGGATCGGCAACCCGGACCGCGCCTGGGCCCAGTCAATGTGCCGATGCACGCCGGCGCAGCGGCGCCCTGGCCGACGGACAGAGGTCACTTCCGCTCCGACATGTTTTCGGTGCTGCGCAGCCCGGCGACGGGCAACGCCCTGATCTTCGGTTTTCTCTCGCAGCGCGAGCAGTTCGGGTCCGTGGAGGCATGGCTCGATCGCCTCTCGCCGAGCGTCATGATGACCGCAGAACTCGATGGGGTCTTACTGAACCCGGGCGATGAGATTGCGAGCGATTGGGCGTACGTTGGACTGCAGCAAGCCGCGGGCGAGGAGGTTTTCGAAGCATACCTGGATTGGGTGGCACGCGAGAACCACGCGCTCACAACGCGTGAGCCGCCGTTCGGCTGGTGTTCGTGGTACCAATACTTTACCCGCGTTACGGATGAGGATCTTCAGAGGAACGTGGCCGCGGCTGCTCGTCTGAGCGATCAGCTGCCGGTGAAGCTTGTCCAGCTCGATGATGGGTTCGAGGCCGACGTTGGGGATTGGAACGAGCGGAATGCCAAGTTCCCGCGCGACATGCACGCGGTGGCCGAGGGCATTCGCGCTCAAGGATTTATTCCAGGACTATGGCTCGCGCCGCTGATCGCAAAGCCGAGTGCGCACATCATGCGCAGCAAGCCGGGTTGGTGGATGCGCGGCCGCTGGGGCCGGCCGGCGAATGCCGGGCTGGTCTGGTTCAAGTGGGGGCGGGGGCTCGACGCTACGCAGCCGGAGGCGACCGAGCACGCGGCCGGCCTCATCCGCATGGCGGCGCACGAATGGGGCTTCCCTTATCTCAAGCTCGATTTTCTCTATGCCTCGGCTCTGGACGCACGACGGGCCGACCGCACGGTAACCCGCGCCCAGGCGCTGCGCCGCGCGCTGGAAGCCATGCGCGCGGCAGCCGGCGAAGAGACATTCCTGCTCGGCTGCGGCTGCCCGCTGGGCTCGGGCATCGGCATCTTCGATGCGATGCGCATCGGGACGGACGTCGACTTCCGTTGGCACCCGACCTTCCGCCCGATATCGGCGTGGATCCGGAGTGATCCGACCTTTCCCTCGGCGCGAAACGCAATTCGAAATACCCTCACGCGGGCGATGCTGCACCGTCGCTGGTGGTGGAACGACCCGGATTGCCTCCTGGCGCGCGACACGCACACGAAGCTCAACCTCGACGAGAGGCGCAGCCTGGCCACCGCCATCGCCCTCTCCGGCGGCGCGCTGCTGATTTCCGATGACTTGAATGAACTCTCGCAAGCGAGCCTGCGCCTCGTTCAGGCGCTCGTGCCGGCCAACCCGCGCGCCGCGCGCGTCATGGGGTGGGATGTGGACCGCGATCCTCACACGGCCGTCCTCGCGTGCCAGGGTGCGTTGGGCGAATGGCATGTGGTCGCCCGCTTCAATTGGGGCGAGTCAGCCATCCGTGCGAGTCTCGACTTACGCGCGCTCGGGTTGCCGGAACACGCCGAGGCCTTTTCGTTCTGGGACGAGCGCTACATTCCGCCACACACGGGCACCCTTGCGCTGGGATCGATACCGGCTCACGGCGTATGCCTGGTCGCGGTGCGCGGGGCGAGCGATGGACCCGCCCTCGTGGGCAGCACGTTGTACTTCACGCAAGGAAGCGAGGTCTCGAGTTGGCGCGCCTCGACGCACAAAATGGCGCTCGGACTTCAGCTTGGGCGCACAGGGTCGGGCAGTCTCATTCTGCGATTGCCGGCCCCGCCGCGCTCCGCGACGTTCAATGGCCACCCCGTCGCGTGCCAGCCAAGCGGGGACGGCCTGTATCGATTGAATGTGACCATCCCTAAAGAGGGTCGTCTCGAGGTGACATGGTGAGCTTCGCGAACGGACTTGCCTTGCGCCGAAGGAAAAGCAATGACTGATGCGGGTCCGCTCCCGCCCGATCCTCTTCGCGATTTCTTCTTCCCGCGAGGCATCGTTGTGATCGGCGTCTCACGCGATCCGACGCGCCTTGGGTATGGACTTGCACGCAACATCGTGCGCAAGTCACCCGCACCGGTCTACCTAGTCCATCCGGAGGGCGGGGAATGGGAGGGGCGCACGTTACACCGGGCGGTAAGCGCGGTTCCGCGCCCGGTGGACTTGGCCCTTATCCTTCTGCCGGCGGCCAAAGTTGCGGACGCGCTGCGCGAGATTGCGCAGGCCGGTGTGCGGGCCGTCATCGTCGAATCCGGCGGCTTTCGCGAATGCGGCGAAGTAGGCGAACGGCTCGAGGTGGAACTCCAAGCTGTCGCGCGCGAGTGTGGTATACGACTCATCGGCCCCAACTGCATTGGTGTGGTTGACACACATCTGCCGCTGGATACGACCTTTCTGCCCACGCGCGACGACATGGCCGGGTCGATCGCTTTCGTTTCACATTCGGGCGCAACCTGCTCGGCCATGCTCGACCGGGCATTGCTCGAAGGGTGGGGCTTCTCGCGCGTGATCAGTTTGGGCAACCAAGCCGACGTGGGCGAGGCCGAAGCGCTGCTCTCGCTCGCCCATGACCTGCATACGCGAGCCATCGCCCTCTACCTGGAGGGCATTCAAGACGGCGAGCGTTTCCTCGCAGCGGCACGCGCCGTGGCGCATGTCAAACCCATCGTGGCGCTCAAGGTGGGGCGGTCGGCCGAGGGGCAGCGCGCGGCACGTTCACATACCGGCGCGCTCACCTCGAGCGATCGTGCAGTGGAGGCGGCCTTCGCCCATTGCGGGATTCTGCGCGCTCACACGGTGGAAGAAATGATCGCACTGGCGCGTGGGCTGGCCCACCTGAAACCGTCCGCCGGGCCGCGCGTGGCGATCCTGACCAATGCGGGTGGACCGGGCGTCATGGCGGCCGACCTGCTGGGGGAGAACGGCCTTGAACTGGCGGGGATCTCAGCCGTCACGCGAACCCACCTCGCCGACCGGCTGCCGCCGGCAGCGGCACGTGGCAACCCGATCGACATGCTGGCCTCGGCCGGCGCGGCCGAGCACGCCGAGTGCGCGCGCCTGCTGCTCGGAGAGGCCGCGGCGGACGCATTGATCGTGACCATCGTCCCGCCGCCGATGCATGACGTGGTCGCGGTCGCCGAGGCACTCGCCGCCGTCTTGCGCACGGCTGCCAAACCGGCGGCCGTGTGCATCATGGGCGGAGCCTCGGCCGCGGCTGCCCGCGCGCGGCTGCGCGAGGCAGGCGTGATGGAATGCGGATACCCCTCGGAGGCCGTGCTCGCCATCTCTGCGGCTTGGCGCCGCGCATCCATTCAACGACCACGAGGGAAGACCCTCGCGAGGAGGTTGAGTACCGCTGCGGATCTTGCGCAAGAGAAGCTCACCCATACGCCAACAGAGAAGTCGGAGGCGATCGCGGCGATCGAGCTGGCTCAAGCGATCGGCCTGCACTGCCCGACATGGCAATTCGCCGTCGATGAAGCCCAGGCCGCCGAGGCAGCGATGCACGTCGGTTGGCCTGTGGCTCTCAAGGCGGTGGCCCAAAAAGTGACACACAAGTCCGAGGCCGGCGGCGTCGCATTGGGCCTGGCCAATGAGGGCGAAGTGCGCGAGGCCTATCGGCACATGCGGCACGAGGTCGAAGCCCGCGCGGGTAAGGGATCGTGGCAGGGTGTGCTGGTTCAGGCGATGGCGCCTGCCGGTCAGGAAGTGATTGTGGGTGCCGTGCGCGATCCCCAGTTTGGCCCGCTGCTCATGTTCGGTAGCGGCGGCAAGGAGGTCGAAGGAATGGGGGACGTGGCCTTTGCGCTTGCGCCTGTGACTCTGGCGGAGGCACAGGCGATGCTCTCGCGGACCTGGGCCGGCCGCCGGTTGGCGGGGGTGCGCGGGGCTCGCGCGGTAAACCGGGAGGCCGTTCTTGATGCGCTGGCCGCCATCGAAGGGCTCATGCTAGCGCACCCGGAGCTGCTCGAGTTCGAGGTCAACCCGTTGATCGTGACCGCCCAAGAGGCGTGGGCGGTGGATGTGAGGGTGGGGGTCCAGGGCAGCAAGCTGCGCAGACCGCATAAAGGGGGGGACATTAACCCTT
>JBGOXY010000176.1:0-5030 GCA_041479415.1 Anaerolineae bacterium | reverse complement strand
ATCATGTCGGTCAACAACTCGCTCTTCTGCCATGGGCTGCTCAAGTTCGGCACCGAGGCGCAGAAGCGCAAGTACGTCACACCGGTCGCCACGGGCGAGAAGATCGGCGCCTATTCGCTCACTGAGCCGATGTCCGGCTCCGATTCGGCCACCATGAAAACCCACGCCGTGCGCGAGGGCGAGGTGTACGTGATCAACGGCCGCAAATCGTGGGTCACCTCCGCACCCGTGGCCGAATTCATCGTCGTCTTCACCACCACCGACCCGGCCAAGAAGCACCGCGGGATCACTGCCTTCGTGGTCGAAACGGACAAACCGGGGTTCGAGCGCGGCAAGAAGGAACCCAAGCTGGGCATCCGCGCCAGCGCCACCAGCGAGATCTTGTTCGACAACTACCGCTGCCCGGTCGAGAACCGCCTGGGCGAAGAAGGCGAGGGGTTCAAGATCGCGATGACCGTGCTCGACGCGGGCCGTATCGGCATTGCCTCCCAGGCGCTGGGCATCGCCGAAGCGGCCTACGAGGCCAGCCTGGAGTATGCGCGCGAGCGCGAGGCCTTCGGCCAGAAGATCGGCGAGTTCCAGGGCACCCAGTGGAAACTGGCCGACATGAAAACACGCATTGAGGCCTCGCGCCTGCTGATCTATCAGGCGGCTCTGGCCAAGATGGCCAGCCGCGAAACCGGCCAGCGATATACGCTGGAGGCCTCGATGGCCAAGCTGTTTGCCTCCGAAACGGCCATGTTCTGTGCCCACCAAGCGGTGCAGATACACGCCGGCATGGGTTACAGTAAGGAACTGCCGGTCGAACGCTATTTTCGCGACGCCAAGATCACCGAGATATATGAAGGAACAAGCGAGATCCAGCGGCTGGTGATCGCGCGCGGCGAACTCGGACTGCGTTAGCCACGATGAATTCACTCACGGCGGGCTTGCTCACGCTGGCTGCAGCAGTCATCCTTGATGCCGGGCTGATCCTCGCCTGGCGGTGGCTGCGCGCGCGCCGCGCCGCTCGCGGCCCGCATGCCACGCCTGCACACCTGCCCGCGAGTGAACCCGCGCGAGCCGGATCGACAGCGCCCCTCGCGAGTCCCATCGCGGGCGCGGCGGCGGAGGCCGCGCTCGGCGATGAGCAAGCGCCCTCGGGCCCGCCCCGGCTGGCATGGCTTCGCCCGGAGGCGGTGATGCTGACCGCGGGGGCCGTGCTCACCGTTTTCGGGCAGACGTTGATGCGCAAAGTCGTCCCCACGCTGTTGTGGGCGCCGCTGGCCATGATCGCCCTTGGCCTTGTGCTCTTCCTGGGCGGCGGGTATCTCGCCGAACGCGGCCCGCGGCGCGCGCGGCAGGTGCCCGCACTTGCGGCGGTCACCCACTGGCTGCGTGTCTCCCCTGGGCAGATGGTGTGCCTCCTGCTGGTCCCTGTCTTCGGTCTGGTCGCTGCGCTCGCCGCAGGCGATGGGGCTCTCATGACCCAGCCTACGGTGGCCATGCTGGCCTGGGGTCTGGGTGTGGTAATGATCGGCCTCGGCAGTTGGCCGCACGAGGTCCCTCGCTGGAAGCCACGCTGGAAGATCATGGGAGTGGCGCTCGGCCTCTTCGTGGGTGCTCTGCTGATCCGCGCTATCGCCACCGACCGCATTCCAATCATCCTGACCGGCGATGAAGGCTCGGCCGGGATGAGCGCGGTGGAATTTGCCCGCGGGGCGCAAGACAACCCCTTCATCATGGGCTGGTACTCGTTTCCCTCTTTGTACTTCCTGCTGCAATCGTTTTCAGTGCGCGTGCTGGGAAACACCATCGAAGCCATCCGTCTGCCCTCGGCCTTCGCGGGCGCTCTCACAGTATCCGCGTTGTACCTGGTGGCGCGTCCGATGTTCGGCAACCGCACTGCGTTCATGGCGGCGCTGTTCCTGGGCGGGCTGCATTTCCACAATCACTTCAGCCGCATTGCGCTCAACAACATCTGGGATGGCCTGGGCTACGTCGTCATCTTAGGCGCGTTCAGTCACGGCTGGCGCACCGGCCGCCGCGCTTCTTTCATTCTGGGCGGGCTGGCCCTCGGCTTGATGCAATACTTCTATGCCAGCAGCCGCATGTTGTTCGCGCTCCTCCCACTCTGGCTAGTCATCGCCGTGCTGCTCGATCGCAAGCGGCTGCGCCCGCTCCTGCCGCACCTGGCTCTCAGCGCACTGGCTGCGGCCGCCGTGGCCTTCCCACTGGGCATGTTCTATCTGCGATACCCCAACGAATTTGTTGCTCCACTCAGTCGCTTCTCGATTCTGGGCGATTGGATGGAGAAGGAAGTGGTGATCGCCGGTCAACCCGTGGCGAACATCTTGCTGCGCCAGCTCAGCCTGGGCTTTCAGGCGTATACTGCCACGCCGTTGCGTCATTGGTACACGCCCGATGTACCTATGCTGCGCGACCTCCCCGCAGCCTTCTTTCTCCTGGGCGCGGCCCTGATGTTGCTGCGGCTGCGCGATGAACGGGTTTGGCTGGTGGCGTTGTGGCTCGCCGCGTTCGGCGTGGCGGGGGGCCTGAGCGAGAGCACCCCTGCCGCGCAGCGCTATGTCGCCGCGGCACCGGCGGCATGCCTTGCGCTGGCTTACGGCCTGGATCGACTCGCGGAGTGGCTCGCGCGCCTGTGGCCGCGCGCACGCCCGTACGCCGGATTGGCCGTGGTGGGCTTGGTGGCGGTGCTCGCTCTCGACGACCTGCGCTTCTATTACATCGAATACACACGCACGAGCGATTTCGGTGGCGACAACGGCATGGTTGCGCAACGTTTGGCCGAGCATTTGCGCTACGAACCGGCCTCGGCGCACGTCGCCTTTTTTGGGACCCCGCGCATGGGGTACTACTCAATCCCCAGCCTGCAGTACCTGGTTCCCCAGATTGCCGGCAGTGACATGAACGAGCCGTGGGGATCGCCGGAAAACCCTCCCTTGGCAGGACACCCACTGATCTTCGTCTTCCTGCCGGAACACGAATCCGACCTGGACGCCGTTCGCACGGCCTTCCCCGGCGGACGGTTGCTCGAGGAACCTTCGCGCACAGGAAGCATACTGTTTTGGATTTACCGCGTGCCGTGACGGCGGGTCATGGGCCCCACCTCGCTTGGGAGACGTAACGGAATGAAGGCGGCATTCTTCGAGTCCCACGGCGGGCCAGAGGTCATCCAGGTCGGCGAACAGCCGCTGCCTGAGCCGCGCACCGGCGAAGTAGTTGTTCACCTGCGCGCCGCTGCGCTGAATCACATGGACTTGTGGGTGCGCAACGGCTGGCCGGGCATCAAGCTGGTCTACCCGCACATCTCCGGCGCGGATGGCGCGGGGGAGATCCATGCACTGGGGCCCGGCGTCGAGGGGTGGTCGCTTGGCGAGCGCGTGGTGATCGACAGCGTGCTCAGCGATGGCACCTGCGAGTTCTGCCTGCGTGGTGAAGACAACCGCTGTGCGGATTGGCACCTCCTGGGCGAAAGCGTGCGCGGCACGCTGGCGGAGTATGTGGCGGTGCCGGCCCGCAACCTGCTGCGCCTGCCCGCACACGTGACCTTCGAGGCCGCGGCTGCCGCGGCGCTGGTGTTTCACACCGCGTGGCACTCTCTGATCACCCGCGGCGCGCTGCATGGCGGTGAGAGCGTCCTCATCGTCGGCGCCTCCGGCGGGGTCAACACGGCCAGCATCCAGATCGCACGGCTGATCGGCGCGCAGGTGCTGGTCGTGGGCTCAAGCGCGGCCAAGCTTGAGCAGGCACGCGCCCTTGGCGCGCAGGTGCTCATTGACCGCTCGCAGGAGGCCGATTGGTCGCGGACGGTTTACCAGCAGACGGGCACGCGCGGAGTGGATGTGGTGGTGGACAATGTCGGCACCACCTTCCCCCTCAGTTTTCGCGCCCTGCGCAAGGGCGGGCGGTTGCTCACGGTGGGCAACACGGGCGGCCCCAAATTCGAGATCGATAATCGTTTCGTCTTCGGCAAGCATCTCAGCGTGCTCGGTTCCACGATGGGCACGCGCGCCGACTTCGATCAAGTCATGGGACTGATTTTCGAGGGCCGCCTTCGGCCGGTGATCGACCGGGTGTACCCGCTGGACGAGATACGCCAGGCCGAGGCCCGCCTGGACCATGATGAGCAATTCGGCAAGATTGTGCTCATCCCCTAACGGCACGCAGGACATCGTGACAGAATGAACTCGGGCATCCGCATGCGGCGCCCATGGCGCGTAACGCTTGTGGCCTGGGTTGTGTTCCTCTTTGCAGCGACCCAGGCTGTTCGCGCGTGGCAGGCGTGGACACAGCACGCGCTGCTGGCCGGCCTGCCGCTGCCCGTAACGCCCGCATTCTGGATTGCCAGCGGCGTCATTTGGGCGGCGGCCGCCATAGCCGCGGCCTTCGGCCTGTGGCGCATGCACCGCTGGGGGGCACTGCTCACGGTGATCGGCGCCCCGCTACACCTTGCCACCTGGGCTGCAGAGCGCTGGCTGTGGGGACGCACACCCGACAGCCTGATGAGCCTGCCCTTCGCCACCGGCGTGCATGCTGTCGGAGTTATCCTCATTCTGGCCATCATCCTTGCGCCCGGTACAATGCGGCGCTTCACGAGGAGTTGAACATGGATTTCGATTCAAGCCGCAAGCTCTTGCGTCAGTTCCGCGAACAAGCTCTGCTGGGCGGCGGACAGGAACGCATCGATGCGCAGCACAAGCGCGGACGCCTCACCGCCCGTGAACGCCTGGACCTGTTGCTTGACAAGGGATCCTTCCACGAAGTGGATGCCTTCGTCACCCACCGCACACACGAGTTCGGCCTGGAGGATCAAAAGATCCTCGGCGACGGGGTGGTGACGGGCTGGGGCACCATCGACGGACGCTTGGTTTACGTCTTCTCGCAGGATTTCACCGTGTTCGGCGGCAGCCTGGGCGAGGTGCACGCCGAGAAGATCTGCAAGATCATGGACATGGCCCTCAAGAACGGGGCGCCGCTCATCGGCCTCAACGATTCCGGTGGGGCGCGCATCCAGGAGGGAGTCGTCT
>JBGOXY010000175.1:0-5044 GCA_041479415.1 Anaerolineae bacterium | reverse complement strand
AGCCAGGCCATCATTCCGAAAACCGGCAGCAAGAGCATGCGAGCCGGCGAACCCAAACCTGAAGGCACGCCGGCGGAATTGAATGTAAAGGGATGCTCGCGCACCAAGGCAGGCTGCACGGCCAGCAGCATCATCATGAGCAGCAACAAACCGATGGAGGTTGTGGCGACGGCGGCTTGCGCGAAACGGCTGCCCAGCAACTCGCGGGCGAAGGTGGGACGGCGATACGAGAGGGCTTCTGCCTTCTCGGCCGAGATGACAGCGCTGAAGCGGGAAAAGGCATCCACAAACCCGGATAGATCGGCCGGAGAAAGTGCCCAGGCACCATGGGCGGTGGCGACCAGCACCAGGTTCGCACCGCTGGAGGAGGCGAAGGCCTCCACGCGCAGCCCGTCCTCCAGGGTGAAGCGCGCGCGCGACCATCCGCTGCGTGCGCCGACTCGCCGGCGCACGCCGGGCGCAATCCCCCCGCCAGTGCGCAACTCCACGATGTGATCGAGCGGCACCACTTCCAGGTCGCCACCCCAGCGCAGGGTCAGTGCCTGCGAGTCGAGTCTATAGCCGGCACGCGCGAGCGCGATCAGACGCGTGGCGATGACGGGCAGCCCGGCGATGGCCGCCGCGACGCCCAGCAGCGCCACCGCCGACTGCCAATTGAGGGTCGCCCCCAGCAAGCGCCAGAGTCCAAATCCCAGGACGGCGCAGAGCCCGAGGCCGACGGAGAGGTGGATGGCCAGCGCGCGTGCACGCACAGGCGTGAAATGCATCAGGATGAAGTCCGTGCGGCATGCAGCATGCGCTCAGGCCCTCGCCGCAATCCGTTCCACGTCGTACACCGGGGTCAGCCACGAAGAGTACTTGGCCTCTCCGCCGCGCACGACCTGGAAGTACAGGTCGCGCAGGCGCGTCACCACCGGGCCCATACGGCCCTCGCCCAGCGGCCGGTGGTCGATGCGCGTGATGGCGGCAATCTGCACGCCCGTGCCGCAGAAGAAAGCCTCCTCGGCCAAATAGACTTCGGTGCGATCGATCGGGCGCTCCACCACGGTCAGGCCGAGGTCGTCACGCGCCAGGGTCATCAGCGTACGGCGTGTGATGCCCTCTAGGATGTTATCGGTGATCGGCGGCGTGATGAGCTCACCGTGGCGCACCATGAAAAAGTTCTCGGCGCTGCCTTCCGCCACGTGCCCATCCGAGTTGAGCACGATGGCCTCGTCGTACCCCGAACGCAGGGCATCCGTCTTGATCAGCGCGGAGTTGACGTACGACCCAGTGATCTTGCCGCGCGCGGGGATGCTGTTATCGTCCACCCGGCGCCAGGAAGAAATGGTCGCGTGGGCTCCCTCCTCGTGCTCCAGGTAGCGCCCAAATGGGACTGCCACAATGGCCACCCGCGACTGTAGGTCGTGCAACCGCACGCCGATCATCTCCTCGGCAAAGTACGCCAGCGGACGGATGTACATGTCCGCCTTATGCTCCTCGGCGCGTAGCAAATCCACAGTGTGTCTGAGCAAGTCCGCGCCGTCGTACGGGAGCTGCATGTTGAGTAAGCGGGACGACTCGATGAAGCGGCGGAAATGGTCGAGCGGGCGGAACAGGTACAGTTGAGCCCGGGTTTCATTCCAGTAGGCGCGCAGGCCGCCGAAGACACCGGTGCCGTAGTTCAGGGTGTGGTTGAGCATCCCCACGTGTGCCTGCGCGTAGGGTACGATGCGGCCCTCGAAAAACGCAAATGTAGGACCCGCCATTCTCCCTCCTATGCCAAGCGGTCCATGCCCTGCGCAACCGCGAGGCGATTATATCCCCACCCTCCGACCCATCGTCCATGAGCCGTGGTTGCCTTGACGAGGCAGATGATCTGCCCTACACTAGGTGCAACAGGCGCCCCCGTCAGCCGGGTAAGCCCGCTTGCTCGGCGCGACGGGGTTCTGTTTCCCGGGAGACGCCACGCGTGGGAATCGCTCCTCCCTCACCTCGGTTGCTCCCTCCCTGCGATAGGTTGCGCGGGCGGGGTCGCCGCACGTTCCTGGCCACGATCTTGCTGATCACGGCATTCGCCACCGGCGCCTGCCTGCCGCGTCTGCCGGCCTCCAAGCGGGCCGTGCTCGCCACGCACGCGCCCACCCTCACCCCCAGCCCGTTCATCCCACCCGACCAATTGGCTGCGCCGGGTGAGGCCACGCTCATCCCGGTTCCGCTTTCGAGTCAAGCCGCCGGCGGAGACTGCCGCGAAGCTCCCGGGCGTATGGCGAACGATTCGGCGCCAAACTCGCTGGGCGGCCCCACGCTCACATGGATCGCGTATCTCCCGCCCTGTTACGAGGCCGAGCCCGGCGTGCACTACCCGCTGCTGATTCTGTTGCATGCCGCAGAGCGCAATGCGCAGCAGTGGCGCTCGCTCGGTATCGCCGAAACCGCCGACCGCATGATTGCCTCGGGCGCGGTGCCGCCGTTGATCATCGTCATGCCCAACTCGCCGCTGGACAACGCCTCGGACGCGTTCATCCTGGCTGATCTCCTGCCGGCTCTCGATACACACTACGCCTTGAACGAAAGCCGCGCGCAACGCGCGATCGGCGGCCTATCGTTGGGGGCGGCCCAGGCCCTGCGCGTCGAGATGCAGCGCCCCGATCTCTTCGGCGCGTTGGGGCTGCACAGCTTGACCCCGGTGGAGGTGGATCAGGCCCACCTGCCCGGCTGGCTCACGGCGATGCCGGCCGGCCTGAAGCCGCAGGTGTATGTCGATATCGGGGACAAGGACGCCCAACGGGATGCGGTGCAAGCCATCGCCGGTCAGCTGAGCGCGAGCGGATTGGAGGTCACCTGGCAGCTCAATTCCGGGGCGCATGCGGATTCTTATTGGCGGGCCCATCTGGCGGAATATCTGAGTTGGTATTCAGGCGAGTGGCGTTAAATCGCGCCGCGCCCGAAGGGGTACGCCGGGCGCGGCTGCGTTTGGAGGAGAATGCACGGTGAAGAATAGCCGCGCCAAGTGAGACTCACCTGAAATGCGGCTTAGCGCCAGATGAGAAAGCTCGCGGCGTGGACATCGCTCCGGGCCCCGGCAATCCGCACTCAACGACAGCAGAAAAGCACAGGCCCCCGTTACGCGCGGGGGCCTGTGACATTGGGCACGAGTCGAGGGTTGGGTTCGCGATCAGGGCTTCTTTTCGGCGCGCGGCTCGGAGGGCGGGCGCCCGGCACGCATTCCGAAGAACAGCACGCTCGCTCCAGCACCCAGGGCGTAGGCACCCACTGTGCCAGCTCCACTGTAGATGCTCAACGTCACCACCGAGCCCAGCAATCCGAGCAAGGCGGCGATTTCCAATTGCCACCACTTGGCTTCCGTAGTGAACGGCAACGAGGCAAGCCATCCGGCAGCCACGCCGAAGACCAGGAAACCCAGCGGGCGGAAGATGAGGCCCAAGATCTGCAGAACTGCCGTGATCGAGTTCATATCCATCGCGGTTCCTCCTCCTTAGACGCGGGGTCGGGCAGCCCAACGCCGGGCCTGCCTCGCCCCATCCGGGACGGTGGAAGCATACAACAACGGCGTGTGTGTGGCAAGGCGCGGCCGCGAATGGTCCGCCGGCGCACCCTAAGCCAGTTTGGCTTCCAGGCTGATCGCCGTGGCAGCCAGCAGGCGCGAGATCGGACAGCCGAGCTTGGCCTCTTCCGCCTTGGCCTGGAAAGTGGCCTTGTCGATTCCGGGAACCTTGGCTTCGGTGACCAGGTGGATGCGCGTCACGGTCCACTTGCCGGCCACCTTCTCCAGATGCACATGCGCCTGGGTGGTAATGCGCTCCGCTGTGAACCCGGCGCCCTCCAATTCCCCCGAGAGCGCCATCGAGAAACAACCCGCATGGGCGGCGGCGATCAGCTCCTCTGGATTGGTCCCCGCGGCCTCCTCGAAGCGCGAACCGAACGAATACGGGCCTTCGTAGGCTCCCCCGCCAAGTTTCATGCGTCCACGCCCGCTGCGCAGCCCGCCTTCCCACACCGCCTCGGCAATTCGCTCTGCCATCTTTCCTCCCTCACTTGAATTCATCGCTCGCCGGCCTTCGCGCCGCGAGCCTGTAAGAGCCGAGGCGATTATAGCCGGGTGGGCCATGGAATTGCGAGTGGTTGTGCAAGGAATAGAATCACGGAGCTCGCGGCGTGGTCAGGGGCACACAATGGGCCAGCTCTCTGCGCGGCCCGCCTCGAGCGGAAATCCCAGATAGGGCGAGGGGTCGAGGGTGTTGCCGAACTCGAGCTCATTGCGGAAATGGCCGAGGCCGTCGTCGCGCACGATGGAGAAGTGCAAGTGGATCCCCACCGGGTTGTCTGGGTCGCCCGAGTAATCACCCTGGCGCCCAAGTACGGCCCCCGCCGCCACCGGCACCTCCACGCTGCCCGGCGGGAAAGCGGGATCGACGAACGAATCGCCGTTCGCATTTGCCATGTGGGTGTAGTAGAGCCAAATTTGCCGGCCAGGCTGCAGCGGATCCTCGGGCACACGCACGATGACCGTGCTCTTCCATTCGGCGAGGCGTGTCAGGTAGCCGGCGTAGGCGGAGAGCACGGGCGTCTCGCCCAGCGGCAACGGGCCGAACACATCAATGCCCTGGTGTCGGTGCAGCGGGCGGAACGAATCGCCGCGCACGAACCCAATGTAGCCGTCGGTCGGGAAGAGGAAGGGCGCCGAGCCGCAACGCTGCCCGGCCCGCAGCATCCAGGCGGCGTGGGCTGTCGGCTGCCCCAGGTACTCACGCAGCCTCACTAGTCGCGAGGCTGCGCCACCCCAGGTGCGCCACGCAAGATAGGCGCCCACCAGGAGCACGATGATGAGCAGCGAGAGAAGTGCGGTTGGTCGTCGCATGTCGGCCTGTCGCGCCCGCGGACGGGCGGCGCGTCGAATTATACGCGCCCTGCTTGACAAATCCATTTGGTATAATGCAGACACATGGACTAGGCCCCTCGGCGGCATTCCGGCTGCCGGACGGGCGACCTGCACAGAAGGAGGCAGTGTCATGCCGCTCCCCACAGATCAGAAGAAACAGTT
>JBGOXY010000174.1:0-5054 GCA_041479415.1 Anaerolineae bacterium | reverse complement strand
GGTTGGTCGTTTCAGTCTAGCACGAAGACAGATCACGAGTCAACATGATTCCAAGATTCCTCGAGATAAGAACCCAATGGTGATCAGGTTACGGATAATTGCTCGGTTTGAGCGTCGCGCGCTATTGCGCGGCCACGCTCGTTGCTATAGACTGGTATCCGAACAGGTCCGCCCATCCCACTCGCGACGGCGTTGTGCAATCGTCTGCTGCCCGTGCCACTTAGAGGGGCCGGCAGCGGCTTGTTGATCACCCCGCCCACCTCGATCCATCACGGCCGGAGGTCGCCATGGCTCATCCCTTTCCTAGCGCCGAATGGCTCAAAGCATTTGATGCAATCCTCAACAGCGACACCCGTTACGCCGACATCGCCAAGAACTGGGAAGGTGATCTTATCTTCGACATCCAGCCCGATGCCGGCGATCCCGCCGGTGGGGGAAGCGTCCAGTTCTACTTGGATTTGTGGCATGGCAAGTGCCGCAGCTCGCGTGTGCTGAAGACGGGCGATTTGCCCAAGGCCAAGTTCAAGCTGCGTGCACCTCTGGCCAACTTCCTGAAGATCCTCGGGGGCGACATCGACCCAATGCAGGCCATGTTCACACGCAAACTAATGGTGGACGGCGACATGATCTACATGATGCGCAACGTTCCGGTCGTGCTCGATTTCGTTCGCTGCGCCAAGGCGGTCGGCATCACAACCTGAGCGCCACCGCTGCGAGAACCCGCGATCCATTGCCCCACTACGCAACCGATCCCCAAGGAGGCCGTCATGGCATTCAAGTTCCCGAGCGATGAATGGGTCAAAGCGTTGATGGAGGAACTCAATCGCAGCCCGGCCTATGAAGAGGCCGCTAAGACCTGGGAGGGCGATTTCTACTTCACCGCCGACATGGGCGGCGGGCAGATTTCGGTCCTTTACATGGACCTGTGGCACGGCAAGTGCCGCGAGGCGTTCCTCGTGAAAGATGAGGCGTCCAAGACTCCGGCCTTCCGCATTACAGCGCCTCTCGCCAACTGGAAGAAAGTGATCAATAAGCAACTCGACCCGATCCAGGGCATGATGACCGGGCAGCTCAAACTGAAGGGCAATATGGCCATGGTCATGAAGAGCGTCAAGGCCTCCAAGGAGCTGGTCGAGGCCTGCACGCGGGTCCCCACCGAGTGGACCGTCTAGCCGCGGAGAGCGAACGGGGCCGGCCGGCGCGGCCCCTTCTCCCAGAATGTGGGCCACGCCCACACATCGACCCGCCATCCAGCCCCTCGGGAGGGACAGGCTATGTGGTTCTTTAAGAGCCCGGAGATCGTGCACGGCGAAGAGGCGCTCAATCACCTCGAACAGCTGGAAGGGAAACGCGCTCATATCATCACCGATGCGGTCCTCGTCAAACTGGGCCATGCCGACCGAGTTCGCAAAGTCCTCGAGTCGGCCGGGTTCCAGGTGGCCGTGTTCGACCGCGTCGAACCCGATCCGTCGCTGGAAACGGTCCGCGCCGGCGCCGCCGAGATGACCCAGTTCGGACCGGATTGGATCGTCGCTCTGGGCGGAGGCTCGTGCATCGACGCCGCCAAGGCGATGTGGATCTTGTACGAAAGGCCCGATGTCGATCCAGAGGGCATCAATCCCATCGAGAACTTCCACTTGCGACGGAAGGCGCGCCTGGTGGCCATCCCCACCACAAGCGGCACCGGCTCGGAGTCGACCTGGATCGTTGTGCTCACCAATCGCGGCGAGCGGCGCAAACTGGGCCTGGGCACCCGCGAGGCGGTGCCCGACATCGCGATTGTTGATCCTTCGTTCGTCATGGACTTGCCCCCGCGCATCACCGCCGACACGGGCATGGACGCGCTGACCCATGCGGTCGAGGGATACACCTGCGTCTACCACAACGACTTCACCGACGGTCTGTGCCTGCGAGCAGCGCAGATGGTGTTCGAGTTCCTGCCGCGCGCCTACAAGGACGGACACGATGCCGAGGCACGCTTGCGCATGCACAACGCGGCCTCCATCGCCGGCCTGGGGTTTGGCAACTCGATGGCCTCCCTCGCCCACGGGATGGGGCACTCGCTGGGGGCGGTCTTCCATATTCCCCACGGCCGAGGGGTGAGCCTGTGCCTACCCTACGTGATCGAGTTCTGTGCCCGCGGCGACACGAGCCGCACGCGCTATGGACTGCTGGCGTCCGGGCTGGGCCTGCCAGCCAAGGATGAAGCCCAGGCGGCTGCGGCGCTGGCCGCTGCCATCCGCGACTTGCAGGTTCGTCTCGACCAGCCGCGATCGCTGCGCGATTGCGGCGTCACGCGCGAGAATCTTGCGACTGAACTGGCGTTGCTTGTCTCTAATACCGGCAATGACAGCTCCACCGTCACCAGCACACGCAGCCCCGATGATGTCGAAGTAGGCAAGCTCTTCGAGTACGTATTTGAGGGACGATCGATCGACTTCTAGCCGGGCACCGATCGCCGACGGCCCACGAAGGAGATGCACTATGGATTTCCGACTGCTTGTGGTTGACCTGGCCAGCGGCAAGACCGAAACCCGCATTGTGGACCCGGCATACACCCGCCAGTACATCGGCGGCAGCGGCCTGGCAGTGCGCCTGCTGTGGGATTCGCTCTCGGCCTCGCGCGACCCCCTCGATCCGGCCAGTCCGCTCTTGTGGTCGACCGGTCCGCTCACCGGAACCGGCGGGCCGACCACGGGACGGTTTTCAATTTGCGCTCGCTCACCGCAAACCGGGCTGTGGGGCGAGTCCAACATCGGCGGGTTCGTGGGCCCGGAGCTGCGCTTCGCCGGTTTCGACGGCGTGTTCATCACCGGCCGCGCGGCGAAGCCGGTGTACCTATGGATTCACAACGGCCAGGTCGAAATTCGCGACGCCTCCCACCTGTGGGGAAAGACCGACACCCACGAGACGCAGGTCCGAATCAAAACGGAGGTCAACGAGCCGCAAGCGCGTGTAGCCTGCATCGGGATCGCCGCAGAGCGCGGCGTACCCTTCGCCGCCATCCTTGCCGATCACGGCCGCGCGGCCGGACGCACCGGCATGGGCACTCTCATGGGATCGAAGAACCTCAAGGCCCTGGCGGTGCGCGGCACGGGCAAGATCGAATTCGCGGACAGCGAGACATACAAACGTGGGCGTGTCGCAGCCAACAAGCTGCTCATCGAGGAAAATCTCTCCAACGTGTTCCGCGCCACAGGCACGTCGGGTGCTGCCGACTACTTGCAGATGCTGGGTGAGATGCCGCAAAAGTACTGGACGCACGGCACGTTCGACGGCGCAGCCAAAATCGGTGGCGCCACGATGGCCGAAACGATCCTCACCGGCACGTCGGCCTGCCAGGGGTGCGTCATCTCCTGCGGACGGGTCATCAGCATCACCGACGGAGCTTATGCCACCGGCGGGGAGGTGAAAGGCCCGGAATACGAGACGATCTGTTCCTTTGGGTCGCAGCTCCTGGTCGACGACCTGGCGATCATTTCCGCGCTGGGTAACCACTGCGACGCCTTGGGGATGGACACGATCAGCGCCGGCAACACGATTGCCCTGGCCTACCTGCTGTTCGACCGCGGCATCCTCTCGACGGCGGATACTGGAGGCCTCACCCTGCGCTGGGGAGACGCCACACCCTGCTTCACGCTGCTCGACCAGATGGCCCACCGTGAGGGATTCGGCGCGCTGCTGGCCCTGGGCGCGAAGGGATTGGCCGCGCATTTCGGCGTTGCGGAACTGGCGGTGCAGGTCAATAACCTGGAGGTGCCGATGCACGACCCTCGCGCCATGACCGGCATGGCCATTGTCTACGCCACCTCGCCGCGCGGCGCTTGTCACAACCAGGGCGATTACTTCCTGGTGGAGATGGGCAACTCGATCAGCGAGCTCGACCTGCCGATGACCGAGCGCCTCAAGGACGAAGGCAAGGCGGGCTACGTCGCGCGTCATCAGGATTGGCGCACCGTGTGCAACAGCTTGGTGACGTGCCTGTTCGCCGCTACACCGCCCTCGACCTATGTCGACCTTCTGCGCGCCGCCACCGGCGAAGATCGCTCGCTGAAGGACGTGCTGCTCGCCGGCGAGAGGGCGTGGAATCTCAAGCGGTTGTTCAACCTGCGGCTGGGTTGGACGCGCGCCGCGGAGAAGCTGCCCAAGCTGTTGCTCGAACCGCTGCCCGACGGCGGGCAGGAAGGCCACGTGCCCGATATGGACCTGCTGCTCGGCGAGTACTACGCCGCCCGCGGTTGGAATCCGGCGACCGGGGGCCCGACGCCGGAGAAGGCCAAGGCGCTCGCGCTGGAAGCCCTCTGATCCAGCCTCTCAGTCTGCGAATCAGGGACGCTCAGGGGCTGCCCCGGTTGGGGCAGCCCCATTTCATTTCGGTGTGGACATTGATGCGCAGCCCAATCAAATCCAGCAACCTGCGATCCGATTACTCGCTTGCCCCGACCGGCAGCTCTCGAAAGCGCGTGCCTCCATCTTAGTCTCGTCCGAACGCGGCAACCCAAGCGCAAACCAAGCGCGCGCGGTCAAGCGTAATGCGTGCTATGCCCCCCTCCCGGATTGTGCGCACGATCGTGCAACAGCGGACGCGTCAGATCTCCTCGATCTCAAGCGGGAACTTCGAGAACACCTCGTTCCCGCCTTCGGTGAGCAGCATCGGGTTCTCGTAACGGAAGCCGATCTTCTCTTCGGGGCAGGCATATTGCACAGCGCAAATGATGAGCTCGCCCGGCTGATAGACATGATCCGGGTCGGTCCAGAAGGGGAAGGGGCCAGTGTGCGAGCCAATGCGCCATTCATCGCCGAGCAGGCCGATGCCATGTTCGAAACCAGGCACCATGTATTCGGCGAACCCGCACTCCTCGGCATAGTCGAGCATGTCGTCCGCCAGGCCGGAGGGAGTGAGTCCGGCGCGGTAGGTTTCAAGCAGCCGCCGCATGAGCCCGACGAAATTCTGTGCATGCCAACGTTGGCGATCCGTGGCGGGAGCCAGCAGGTAGTTGTGGCTGTGATCGCCGAGACCCAGGAGATACATCGCGTGCAAATCCACCATGAGG
>JBGOXY010000173.1:0-5060 GCA_041479415.1 Anaerolineae bacterium | reverse complement strand
CGGTACCGCGCTCGAGGCGGCCAGCGAACGCGAGCTCACCCGGTTTCGCCGGGACAACGTCGGCTTCGTCTTCCAGTTCTACAACCTTCTGCCGTCACTCTCCGCGCTCGACAACGTCATCCTACCCTTGCTCGCCAAGCGCTGGCCGTTCGCCAGAGCCCGACAGCGCGGATTGGCGATGCTGGCCCAGGTCGGGCTGGAAGGCCGGCGCGGCCATCTGCCGGGCGAGCTTTCGGGCGGCGAACAGCAGCGGGTGGCCATCGCCCGCGCGTTGATCGTGGAGCCGGTGGTCGTCCTGGCCGATGAACCAACGGGCGATCTCGATTCGGAATCGGCGCGCGGTGTGATGGATTTGATGTTCGAACTGAACCGACGCAGCGGCACCACCTTCGTCGTGGCCACGCACAATCCGGACCTGGCCGCACGGGCGGACCGCGTCTTCGAACTGCGCGACGGCCGCATTCAGGCGGGCACGGGGGAAGCCTAGAGGTGCTGAGCGCCATTCGCTTTGCGCTGCGCGATCTCTATCACGACCGCGGGCGGACACTGCTCACGTTGCTCGGTTTGATCGTGATGGTAGTGAGCTACCTGCTGCTTTGGGGGCTTGCCGAAGCGTGCCGCGAGTATGGGCGGTGGCCTGTGCCCACTCGCAATCTCATTCTGCTCTCCGCCGATGTTCTCGACCCGATGGACAGCACGATCGGCCCGGAGGCGTACCGGGCGGTCGGCGACTTGCCGCCGGGTCAGGTCGAACGTGTGTCGCCTTCGATCTTCCGGCATATGAACATCGCCGGTCCGGTGATGCAGGTGCGGGCTGTGCCGCGCCTGGATATGGAGCAGGTGCACTCGCTCACGCTGCTGGAGGGCGCGTGGCCACAGGCGACGGATGAAGTGGTGGCGACCGAAGGTGCAATGCTTGCCGCCGGCTGGCAGGTCGGCCAGCACCTGGTGGTGTACGGCAGCGACTTTCACCTGGTCGGCGCCGTGCGAGGCCCAGGGACGAAGTATGCCTCCCTGTGGATGACTTACGAGGCCGGCCGCCGTCTGCTGGGCGACAGGCGGGGTGACCAGATGCTCTTTCTCAAGATTGCGGAAGGGACCAGCCCGGAGGAGGTACGCACGCGGCTCGCGGCCGATGCGCGAATCCAGGGTAAGTACGACGTCTACCTCGAGGATCAATTGGCCGAGCGGCAATCGCAGGCGATCCGGGACCTGGTCCGGCTGCCCACGGTTCTGTTGGTCGTCGCCCTGCTCGCGATCACCTTCGGCATCTACAACGCGACGAGCCTGACGCTTGCCGAGCGCGGCTGGGAGCTTGGCGCGTTGCGCGTGGTCGGGTTCGAGGTGGGCGTGCTGCGCCGCTTCCTGTATGTGCGCGCGCTCGTGATGGTGAGCGCGGCCTATGTCGTCGGTAGCCTGGTCGCGCTCGCCTATGTGACCGAGCAATCGCGAAACGCACCGATCGTGATCCACGGAGCCGCGCTTCTCATGCGCGTGCAACCGGGCGCGGTTGTGCTCGGCCTGGCGCTCACCGCGCTCTTCGCCTACCTGGGCGTGTGGTTGCCGCTATTGCAGCAATCGCGGCAGACCGTGGCTCAGGCCATTCGCCGCTGAGGAGGATGGGTGGAGCTTGCCGCGATGCTGCGCATCGGCCTGGATGAGATGCGCCGTCACTGGAAACTTGCACTGGCGACCTCCCTGCTGATGGCCATATCGGCACTGGCCACATTTGTCCTAGTCGGCTACCGTGCGGGCCTCGCCCATGCCTTCGCCGACTTGGGCCGCCCATATCTGATCGTGCAAGAGGAAAACAGCATGGGGGAATTCTTGGGCAGCCGGATGCCGATGGAGGTCGGGCAACGCTTGCTGGCGATCGGCTTGAGCCAAGTGGTGCCGGAAGTGCACACGCTGGTGGGCACCTCATCTGAGAACGCCATGATGCTGCGTGGGGTCGATCTCAGGCAATTCCGCGAAACCGAGTCCTTTTCTATGATCGCGGGGAGACCCCTCGCGGTCGGTAGCTTGCCCCGCTCCGCGATGATTGGCTCGCTTCTGGCGGAGCGATTGCAGGTCGGCCCCGGCCAGTTGTTGAGGATTCGGGGGCGCGACTTCACGGTCGTCGGCGTTTTTGAAACTCGGACCTACATCGACAACGAGGCGTGGACCTCGCTTGAAGATGCGCAGGATATGCTCGGGTGGGGCAGCGATGTCTCGGTGTTCGTGGTGCCCGATGAGGGTCGCTTGCACGAGGGTGATGCATTGCCTGGCGGAATCGCCGTCGCGCGTCGTGGAGAAAGCGGTCGCCAGCTCAGCGAGCACCTCAGCCCACTCGTGGACCTGTTCGCCGTTATTGCGCGAGCGCTTGGGGTCGCCTCGGCCCTGGCGCTGGGCAACGTGTTGTGGCGGCTGGCCTGGATTCGGCGGCGCGAGTTGGCCATCTTGCGTAGCGTGGGCTTTCAGGATTGGGCCCTGGTCTGGTACTTGCTGGTCCAGGCCGCCGTGATCACAGCATTGGGCGTGGCCTTCGGCGCGCTGGGCACCCTGGCACTTGGGCCGGTGTTGCACCTCGCCGGTGCCGGTCTCACGATGAAACCCGAGTTCGATGTTCGCACAATCGCCATCGGCATGTCAGCCGTTGTGGCCGTGATGCTGGGTGGGACGATCCTGCCCGCCCTGTGGGTTGGCCAGATGAATCTAGCGCGGCTGCTGCGCGTCGAATAGTCGCCGCACGAGGAGAGTCCAGTGAACAAGTCGTTTCTTATGCCTCTGGTCCTTGCCGCTGCCTTATCCTCCGCCTGTCTGCTCACCACCTTGTCTCAAGGTGGCTCGCCCTCCGGAACACGCGAGCCAGGGTCGGGCGGAGAGACCGCGGTGCCCGGCGGTCTGTTCGGCAGGTCGCCCACGCCCACACCTACGCTGGTTCCCTCCAAGCCGGTGAGCATTCGCGAAGGGCTGGCCAGCCTGAACAGCTACGTGCTCACCATCGACATGACCTCCTCCGGCCCCTCCCCAGCGGACCGCTCTCACATCATATATGAGATGCAATATTCCCAGGATCTCGACGCGCGCATGGGGCACACAGTCGTCGAGGTGAGTACAAAGGAGGATCCCAACCAGGACCCGATGAACAGCACCTCCTATCGCATCGGTAATGATGAATGCACGGGATCCAAGGAGGACTGGACCTTCACCCCGATGACGCCGGCGCAGCGTGAGATGGTCGATTTGGCGCAAGAAATGTTAAACATCACCCCGCTGATCGAAAACCCGACCTTCGTTGGCAGCGAGACCTTGAACGGAGTCCTGACCAACCATTTCACCTTCACCCTGGCCGGGCTGGGAGTGAAGTCCGGTGCCGAGGTGACCGCCAATGAAGGGGAGTACTGGCTGGCCCAGGAGGGCTTGTACATCGTGCGCTACCACCTACTGGCGGAAACGCGCAGCGGCCCGCAAGTCGAGGTGATGCGCCAAGAGGTGCGGGTGGAAATGACCTCCATCAATCAACCGCTGACGATTGCCTTCAACGACTGGTGCCTTAAGGAGAAGGCTAAGGCCGAGTAGGCGCGACTCGCACGCCAGCACGCTGCACGCTCGATGCATAGAGGCTGCCCGAGAAACGATCAAGGGCAGCCTCGCTCTTCTTCATCGATGCGATTCCCAGATCGAGGCCTCCAAGGCCGCCAGCCCGTCGAATGGCCCGATCGCCATCGGCGGCGGTCACCGACGGCCCGAGGGCGGTAGGCCTTTCCCCCGAATGACCCTCCCAATTTGGACAAAAATAGGTTAGTATGGATATCCAACCAACAAGGAGAGTTCTGTGCACCCCACTACTCGACACATCACATTCGTCGCGGCCGTTTTTGTGCTGATTCTCGCTGCCTGCGGCTCCTCAGCACCGACCACACTCGCACCCACGCAGCCCAGTGGAGCACTTCCAGCCAGCACGATTGCGCCACCCGCCACCGGGGCATCTCCGGCGACAACCGAGCCTGCCAGTGGCAGCTCGGACCTCATGTTGTTCGTGATTCAGCCCGAGGCCTCACAAGCGCAGTTCCAGATCGATGAGGTTCTTGCCGGATCGCCGAATACGGTCATTGGCACGACCGCCAAAGTCGCCGGCGAAATCCGCCTCGACCCGGCCCACCCGGATGCCTCCCAGGTGGGGCCGATCACGGTCGAGACCGGCACGCTGGTCACCGATAATTCTTTCCGCAACCGCGCCATCAGCAGCTTCATTCTTCAGAGCGGCAAATACCCGCTGGCGACCTTTGCCCCGACCGCGTTGGCGGGCATGCCCGCCTCGGTGGCAGTGGGCGAGACGTTCAAGTTCACCCTCACCGGCGATCTGACCCTGCGCGACATCACCAAGCCGGTGACCTTCGAGGTCACTGTCACGGCCGAGGCGGCGGATCGCATCAGCGGAAAGGCCACGGCCACGGTGCAGCGCGCCGACTTCGGGCTGACCATCCCTTCTGTCCCGCAGGTGGCCGGCGTCTCGGAGGACGTACTCCTCGAATTAGAATTTACAGCCCTGCGGAGTGGCTAGGTAACCCAATTCGATCCACCTGACCCGCGAGGATCAACAAACCGGGGTGCCATCCAAGGCACCCCGGTTTTGTTCTTGGGCGTCGTGCGCGCCGCCGCTCGGGTTCAGAGCTCGTTGTCAGCGCTCGCGGAGGTTGAGCGGCGGTATGCCACGACAGTCAATTGTGTATCGGCACCAGCATGACCGGCACTGAGGTGCGGCTGGCAACTTTGGGCGGTACGCTGCGCGCCCAAAATGCCTGAGTGCCAAGAGTCCCGTGCACTGCCATGACGATCAACCCGGCACGCGCGCGCTCAGCGGCCCGTACGATTTCGGTCGCCGGGTCCCCGCGTGCGCTCTCAACTGTGACCTTAATGGTGGCGGGGGCGAGCGACTTGGCCTGCTCCTCCAAATAAGTCTCCGCGGCCGCCTGGTCGAGGTCGAGCGCGGCACGCATCGCACCCGGGAGCAAGCGGGCCGTGGCGGCCTGGTGCCCGGCCAGCGTCTGGGTGGTCGGCACCACAGTCATCAGGTG
>JBGOXY010000172.1:0-5081 GCA_041479415.1 Anaerolineae bacterium | reverse complement strand
TCCTCCGGCAGGCAGGCGGATAGAAGGACCATGGCGGCTAGCAGGCACGTGCGCACGACCGAAGAGGTACGGGTGGGGATGAGGTTCATTTCGGGATCCGCCGCGTCAGCGCCACACGAGTGTCTCGCTCGAGGCACAGCGGCAGGCGACGGCCAGGTCCCCGCCGCGTACCAGCGCGCCTTCGTAAGGCTGGCTGCCCGCCTGCGCCCGCCAGCCGCTCAAGACAAAGGGCAACGGGCCGTCGGCCAGCATCCACTCGCCATTGAATTTGCGCGCCAGGTGCAGGTGAGTCCCGGTGGCCACGCCGCCCTCGCACGAGGGATGGCCGATGTAGTCGCCTGCCTCTAGGCGAGACCCGGCCGCAACCCGGTTGGCGCTGGCAATGTGCAGGTAGAGCAGATTCCACCCAGTTTGCTCCTGCCCGTCTCCGTCCAGGTCGAGAACGACGACGCCGTTCTCGCTGCGCACCACCTGCCCCGGCGCGGACGCCGTTACCCACAAATCCGACATGGCACAGCCGCTGATACTGGTGGGCGGCGCAAAGTCGAGCGCGGCGCGCGCGCCGTCGCGTTCCCACGCCCCGTGCGGCCCGCCGGTAAACGACCAGCGCTGACCCGCGAAGAACGGAAGATTCAACTCTGGCTGGGTCAGCGTGGGATAGTAGAGCGGTTCAAAGCGGTCGACTCGGGCAAAGGGATCGCCAAACAGACCACGATATGTCGCCAAGAATGACTGGACGTCGCCCAGCCAATCCGCCTCGTCCGATGCATTCACGGCGAAGAAGTAGAGGATGGCCACGGTTCCGGCATTGAGTTCTGGTGCCAGGCGCAGCCGTGAGCCGTCGCGAAAGCCAAGCTCAAGCAAGCTGGCATCTCGCCAGCCGTAGTATCCAATCCCCAGGCGGTTGGTCGCCTGAATGAGTTGCGCTGCAAACCCCGCGGCGGACGCATCATAGATACCGAAGGGATAGTTGAGCGCGTCGCCGGATGGCGAGGGATCGGTCACCCATCCGCCGAAGTGTTCGAGCAGCGCCAGCAGCAGGCGTGGGTTCACCGAGTTGTCGAGGGCCAGGCGCTTGAGCGCAGCCGATGCGCTGCCCGACCCGTTCTCGGCCTGAGCGCGCGAGAAGTAGCCTCGCTTCTCGCGGGCGAAGGCAGCGACGTCGAAGGCGGCCGCGCTGGCGGAAAAGACAACTTCACTATCGGGCATGAACTCGTCGCTCGCGGTCGTCCGCCCGAGGCGCACAGGCACAACCACCTGCAGCCCCGGGTTGAGCAGCCCCTGGGGGGGCGCGTTGCCCTGGAGTGCCTGAATGTCGGTGGGTGTCACGCCGAAGCGGATGGCAAGCGTATTGAGTGTGTCGCCGGCTTGAACCCGGTAAACGATGGGCAGGCTGGCCGTCGCGACTTGCGTGGGAGTCGCCGGGAAGGTTGGCGAGGCAGGCGGGACGAGAGTCCAGATGGTGGTCGCGCTGGGCAATGGCACCGCTGTGGCGCTGGGGTCCGGGGGGGTGTTCGTCGGTGGCAGGCGGCTCGGCGTAAGTGTTGCCGGTGCCGCCACGGTCGGCAGCGGAGTTCCCTCACCCGGCAGGAGAATGCCCTGGCGGGCGCAGGCGAGGCTCACCACCGCAATCGCGGCGGCGGCCATGCGCCACGCACTGCGCTTCATTGCGTGCGCCGGCAAAGGGGACTCCCGTCTCTAGGGGGTAATGGCATTCGATGAAGCGCGGCATTCGCAGGCTTCCATGCGCGTGCTGCCGCGCGAGAGGGTTCCATCATACTCCCTACCCAAACCGGCGGAGATCCATCCGCCCATCGAGAAAGGCAGCACGCCATCGGCCGCTATCCATTCGCCGTTGAACTTGCGAGCAATGTGCAAGTGGGTGCCGGTCGACACACCGCCCTCACATGAAGGATGACCGATGCGGTCTCCGGTCTGCAGGTACTTCCCGAAGGGCACGCGATCGTGCGAGGCGATATGCATGTAGAAGACGACCCAGCCGGTTTGTTCGTGCCCGTCCCCGTCCAGGTCCTGCACCACGGCGCCTTCATCGCTGCGCACAATGAGGCCCGGCGCGGCGGCTACGACCCAATCGCTGCTGGTCGAACACCCGAGCGGCACGCTGCCGGGTGCGAAGTCGAGAGCGCCCCAGGCCGAGCCGGTGTCCCACGCGCCATGCGGCCCGCCGGTGAAATACCACGTATGTCCATTCTCGAAAGGCAGGCGCAATTCGGGTTGGGTGAGATCGGGCGGCACGAGCGGTTCATAAGCCCAGTCGAACGGGTAGCCGAAGAACTCTTCATAGGTGGCGGACAAACCCTGCTCGCCTACTGCGCGCTCCCACTCGCCGCGCGAGTAGAGCTGAGCCATGAGCTGCTGAACCGCAGCCGTTCCGGCATTGATCCCTGGGCCGGCGCGGACCGCGCTGCCGTCGCCGAACGTCCAGTAGTCCGACCCTCCGGCACGCCAGGAATAGAACCCACGATTGAGTTCGTTCGCCGCCCAGGTCAATTGGCGATACAAGCCATCGCGTCCCGAGAGATAGACAATTGGGAACCCCTGGCGAAAGGCGGACGGGCTGCGGTTGGTGACCCACCCGCCCGCATACTCCATCACGGCCAGCAGCAGGCGTGGGTTGACAGAGTAGCGCTGACTGACGAGCTCAACTATCTCCGCGCCGCTGCGATCCCGCCCGTCCACAGTCTGATCGTAGGCCGCTAGGTATCCGCCCTGCGAGTCCACAAATCCTTGGATATCGAAATCCATCGCCCCAGGCCCGAACACCAATTCGGAATCGGGGATGATCTTGAAACTCGGTCCTGGCTGCTCCGAATCCGGCATGGGAATTTCAACCTGCTGTCCGATCTCCAGGCGAGTCGGATCGATGGTTGGGTTGCGCGCTTGCAGCGCCGTAAGGCTCACCCCGAAGCGAACGGCGATGGCGCCCAGTGTGTCTCCGGGTTGGACGGCGTACGACGCGGGCTGTGCCGCGAGGTTGAGCGAGGCGCGAATCGGGTCGGGGGTTGGGGTGCGCCGGGCCGAGGCAAGCGGCTGAAAAGCCGTCGGTCCGGAAGGTACAGAATCCACGAAGGGCAGAGGCAAATTGCGTATAGGTAACGGTACCCCGCTACGTGAGCAGGCTAGGCCAGCTAGCCAAAGCCCAGCTGCGAGCGCCGCCGCCCGCACCGCCAGTCGGTATCTGGTCATCCTCCACACCTCCCTGCTCCCAGGGCAGCAGGAGGCGTGCCAGGCGGGACTCCCTTACGGCAGGCCCGATTGTGGGGGACGCAGCAGCCCCTATTGATATTTGGCCGCGCGGCAGGTATCATTACGGGGATAGGGTCGGCGGCCTCATTCAACAAAAAGGTCGGTGTCCGACCCGGCACACCGACCCGAACCGGCCTGCATGTGAGGCTAGCCCGTTTTCACGATCGTGCGGATGCACTTGGTGCACAGCACCTTCTGTACCGTCCGCCGGCCTTCGAGCACACTGACCTTCTGCAGGTTCGGCCGGAACGCGCGGCGAGTCGCCCGGTTCGAGAAGCTGCGATTGTGCCCGAAGCTGAGCGCCTTGCCGCAATGTGCACACTTGGCCATGACGTGAGATCCCTTTCCGTCTACTTGGTCGAATGACTCTTGAATCTTACCATACCGTCCGGCGCCCGACAAGGACGTACGGAGGGGCGCTGTGCGACAGGGGCCATCACGGATGACGACGACTGAACTCACCTCCCTGGGATCGATTTGCATCTCGCGCCGCGCCATCGCGACGCTGGCGAGCCATGCGGCACAGGCCTCATACGGCGTGGTCGGCATGGCCGCCCACCGCATGATCGACACGTGGATCAGCCCGATCGCCCGCGACCCACGGCAAGGGGTGCAGGTCACGGTCGAGGCGGATGGTCTGATTCTCGACATCTACGTCGTCCTCGAATACGGCCTGCGCATCACGACTGTCACGCGCAGCATGGCGGATGCTGTTCAGTACCACGTGCAACGGGCCTTCGGGGTGCCGGTGCGCGCTGTCCATGTTCACGTGCAGGGCCTTCGCGTCAGCAGTCAAGACTGACTCCAACCCAGGACGCAGGATTGAATTGCGGATGATGACAGCGAGAGAGCGGCCGTCGCAAGGGTCGGCGAGCGGCACGCCACCCGAACCCGAAAGCATCGACGGTCACCTCCTTCGTCATTTGGCCAAGGCCGGTCTGGCATGGCTGGGCGTCAATCAACAGCTGGTCAACGCGCTCAACGTCTTCCCAGTGCCGGATGGCGACACCGGCACCAACATGCTCTTGACCATGCAGGCCGCCTGCCATGAGATGGGCGAGACGCGCGAGGCGAATGCCGGCAAGGTGGCTCACACCCTGGCGCACGGCGCGCTGATGGGCGCACGCGGCAACTCGGGAGTCATCCTTTCGCAATTGTGGCGCGGTCTTTCGCGCAGCCTCGACCAGTTGGCGGAAGTCGATTCGCCCGCACTGGCGCGCGCGCTGGCTGCAGCGCGCGATATGGCGTATCAGGGCGTGGTGCGCCCGGTGGAAGGGACGATCCTGACCGTGGCGACGGATGTGGCCCGAGAGGCGCAGGCCGCCGCGGATGCAGGAGCTAAGCCCGTGGCGCTCCTCGAACGCGTCGTGGTAGCTGCCGACGAGTCCGTTCAGCGTACGCCCGAACTCCTACCCGTGCTGCGGGAAGCCGGCGTGGTCGACTCGGGCGGCAAAGGATTGTTCTTCATCCTGGAAGGCATGTTGCGCTTCGCCAAGGGGCAGGCCCTCGACCAGCCCACGATTACCGTGCAGCCCCTCTCGGCCCTCAACCTGCGCCAGGTCGAGGAGTTGGCCGAAGCGGGGCAGGACTTCGAAGTGGTCATCGATTTCCGCCCGGGCGAGCCACTCAACCTCGACAGCTTCTATGCCCGCCTGCAAGAGATGGGGACGTCGATCCAAGTTGGGCAAGGCGACGAGTTCTACCGGCTGCATATTCATGTTCCCACCGACAAGCGGTATGAGCCCATCGACTACGTGATGAGCCTCGGCTCGGTCACGAAGATCGCGGTGGAGAACTTGCAGGTGCAGGTGGCC
>JBGOXY010000171.1:0-5095 GCA_041479415.1 Anaerolineae bacterium | reverse complement strand
TGGGATAACGCCAAGAAGCTGATCGAGGATGAGCCTTCCGACCCGGCCAAGAACACGGGCAAGGGTTCTGAGCGGCACAAGGCGGGCGTGGTGGGCGATACGGTCGGCGACCCGCTCAAGGATACAGCTGGCCCGGCGCTCAACCCGATGATCAAGGTCGTGAACCTGGTCTCGGTGATCATCGCCCCGATCATCGTGCAGTACAAGGAACTCGGGGTGGGGGGCTGGATTGCGGTCGCGGCGCTGGCCGTGGCGATTCTGTGGGCTATCTGGCAGAGTAAGCACCCGGTGAAGCAGCTCAAAGCGTAGTCCCCATTCGCCTTGCATGGAATAGGGAAACCGGCCGCAGTACTGCGGCCGGTTTTGTATAGTCCACGCGAGCTGGACGCGCATCCTGCGCGCAGGCTCAGGATGTCGGTCGGCTTGCCATGTCCATAAGATGGATTGACAATGGGTGATGGCAGAAGCCATACCCGCCAAGCGGCGAGCCCGAATCGCCCGAACGAGTGCATGCAGCCCGAGGCAGGCCAGGATGTTGACGCAGGTACGAACGCCCGGCTGTGTTACCGATTGCACCGTTACGGGCGAAGGCCCGCCGCTCATCTTGTTGCACGGGGCCGGCGGCCGGGCCTCAGCCTGGCGCGCGGTCATTCCTCAGCTCGCGCGCGGTTTTCAGGTCATCGTTCCGGATATACCCGGGCATGGAGATTCAAAGGCGCCCGGCGCGCTCTATACGCGGCGTTTCTACTCCTCTTGGCTGAAGCGATTCATCCTCGAAATGCGACTCTCAAGGCCGCGCATCGTCGGCCATTCCCTGGGCGGAGCGATCGCGCTTGCCTTGGCCGTGCAACAGCCCGATCTGATCGATCGTCTCGTGCTCGTGAATTCGATCGGTCTGGGGGCACCCGCACCGCGGGCAAGCCTGCTGCTGCTTGCCGCGCTTTTCACTCCATCGGAGGAGGCTGCCCTTGCCTTGATGGGAGCGGCTATGTTCGGGGAGCACGGTTCAAGACCCAAGGCGTTGATGTACGACCTGGTGGCGCGCAGCGGCCCAATTCCCCGCGGGCTGATGGGATTCTGGCTTGTCTTCTCACGTACCTGGGATATTGCGCGGTCCATCCGCCCCCGCGACTTAGAGCAGATCCGTTTGCCCATCCTGATCGTGTGGGGCGTAGACGATCCGTATTTCCCCATCGCCCACGCCCGCCGCGCCGCGCGCCACATGGCCAATTGCCGGGTGGAGCCCATGCTCGGCGCGGGGCACATTCCATTCCTTCAGCAACCGCGGGAATTCGCTTCGATCGTCGAGCGCTACTTACGAGCGGGCTAGGCCGCGCCGGCGAGTTGCCCTTGCGTGAGCCCCATCAAAGCAGCAGGCACGCATCGAGAGCGATCATCAGCTGCTGGCTGCGCACTTCGCTTCGCAATTGCCATCCACGCCTATCCCACTTGGCGCCGCTCACGTCGTCGCCCGCATAGACGATCTGCGCCAACTCCACGCCGCGAAACCGGGCGATGGCAAAGAGCGCGGCCGCTTCCATCTCTACCGTCAGGCACCCGGCCGCGCGGCGCCGTGCGATGCGCGCCGGCGTCTCGCGATACAGACCGTCCGTCGTCCACGTGGGCCCCATGCGGTAGGGCAGGCCGCGCGCCTCCAGCGTGCGCCGCAGGGCCTGCAGGGCGCGAGGATGAGGCTCGGCGTGCTCGCCATGGCGCCAAGTAGTGATACGAGGTGCCCTCGTCGCGCACGGCCGAGGTGGGCAGGATAATCTGTCCTACTCCCAGGTCACTCTCGAGCACGCCCGATCCGCCGCAGGCAATGATCGTCCGGCATCCGTAGGCAATCGTGTGCTCGAGCACGGCGCCCGCGAGCGGCGCGCCCAGACCAGGGTGGGCCACCGCCAGCCGCTGTCCATGGTGGTCGATCGCGTACCACACGTGCTCGCCGTCTTCCCACGTCTGCGAGGCAATGCGGGCCAGGCGGCCTTCGGACTCCTGCGCGGACAGAATATCGTGGAAGAAGCACAACACGCCGCGGGTCGGAAAATCCGGAGGTGGAAAAGGCGGGGTCGGGTCGAACAACGCCTCGCGCGCGGGATCGAATTCCATGAGTGGAGGAGTGTCGGGCATTGTCGCACCTTGGGGACGGGTGGGCGACATTCTACCAGCCCGAAGGATCAGGCTGGGAGCGAGGACCGATTCGGGATCACCAACGATGAGTCACATGCGGAATCTCGAGCCACATGCGCAACGAAGGCGCCATGGTCCGCAGCCGGGAGTAGGCAGTTTGCTTCCGCCCGACCTGCGCCACGACTCAATGGAGGGAGAGCGCCTGTTGGATCTGCTGGAGACCGGTCACGCTGGACCCACAGTCTCACGAGGATCGTTGCGAAGAAGCGCCCACTAGCTTCTCGACCCGCACTGCCAGGCTGGTGATCACCCGGTAGATGAATAGGAAGATGAAGCTGCTGCTGGTGCACAGGTAGAAGACCTGCACCCAACCCAGCCCGCTGTCGGTGCCGCTCGCCAAGCCATGGAGGAGCGCGCCCGCGTAGGCCAGGAAGCTGGCGTAATGCAGCACGCGCCAGGTCTGCTGGCCGATCCGTTTGCGGACGTAGAAGCTGGCGGTCACGATGGCCCACACGTAAAACCCCAGTTGGCCGAGGCCCACCCAGAACGGGCGGTAGCTGCCCGTGGCGAAGGGCGTCAGCAGTTGAGCCAAGCTGAACTTGGTGTACTGGTCACCCAGCAGGATCAACCCGTGGAAGAGGGCGAAGGCCAACCCCAGCAGGCTGACGTACTCGTGCAGCGCAAAGGCCGCCGGAGCGCCCGGCCACAGACGTGCCATCTTGTTGGTGATGCCCACACCCAGCATCATCGAGGCCCACAGGAGCGCCATGGCTACGAAGGCTGTCGCTCGCGAGAGGTACCAAAAGGCTTTCGGCTGCGATCCAACGAGCGATGCGGCAAGATTGGGAAGCCAGTTCGGCAGGATGAGCACCGCCGCCAGAACACCCACGACCATGGCCGCGAAGATCAACAGCGCCGCCTGCCCCGTCAGTGAGGATTCGTAAGTTTGTGCATCGCGATCACGGTCAGTCATGATGATCTCCACAGGTAGGCAGGCATGCGTCGACTGTAGATCGTTTCCCCCGATTGCAGCACGAGCACGCCGGCCAAAGTCTCATCCGCCTCCAGCCATTCCAAGCCCGAAAGGCTGCCGGCAATGGTCGCAGCCTTAGCCGCGGCTTCCGCCCGCATGGCGTCGGGTGCGATGACGGTCGCCGTCAGCACGTCGGTCTCGGCGGGAAGGCCGGTTGCAGGGTCGATGAGATGATGATTCCACACGCCACCCTGCAACCAGCGGTGATAGTCGGTGCCCGATGTCGCGACGCCGCCGCACTTCACCCCTAAGGTTTCGAAGTGCGTATCGGGCTGAAATGGATCGCGGATGCCGATTGCCCAAGGACGGCCCTCGGCATTCGGACCGCTGACCGCGACATCGCCGCCGGCGTCAACGAGCGCCGGGCCGTACTGCGCGAGACGCTCGACCGCTTTCTGCGCAGCCCAGCCCTTGGCGACGCCCCCAAAATCCAACTGAACGGATTCGGGCACCCTGAGGGTGCGGCTTCCCTCGTCCCAGCGGATTTCCGAGGTCGACCTCGGGCCGTCGAGGAGGGCGGCAGGAGGTATTCTGCCCTCCGTTCTCAACAGCTCGAAGGACCGGTCGTAGCCGGCCTCAACCAGCGCAGCCAGCATGGTCGGGCGGACCAGCCCGCCCGTGTAGGCCTCCGCCTCGCGCGCGGCGTGGAATACCTCCCACAGCGCCTGACTGACCGCGAAGGCTCGCCCGCTGGACCGGTTGAGGCGGTTGAGTTCGCTGCCGTCGCGAAAGCGACTGAGTGCTTGTTCCCATTCCTCGAACCAGGCCGGGACGCGCTGTAGCGCGCGCTGCGCCTCGGGCGAGGGACTGTCCAGGGCAGCCAACATGCGGCTGCCCATGGCGCGGAACTCGAGACGTTTCATGGTCGGGATGAACCGGTGACGGTCACCGGTGAGGATCCGCCCGAGGCCGATGGCGGCCGTGGGGCCGCACCCCCGAGCAGAATACGGACCGTCGGAAGCGGTGCGGAAACCGACGGGATCGGACTCGACGGCGTTGGGCTGAGCGAGGTGGGGCCCATCGCGGTGGGGGCCGCCCCGGCACTCGCCAGTGGAGGCGCGACGGCGAACAGCCTCCACAGCCCCAGGCTCATCGTGAGTGCCAGCGTGCCGATCACGACTTGCGTGTCGAGCCAGCGGTGAGTAGGCTTCTTCTTCATCCCCGCCACCTAGTCGTCCCCACCCGGGTGCTCGTCGCCCTCGTAAGACGAGTGCGAGGCCGATGGAGGACTGGACCTCAGGCTGTTCGAAGGCGCGCTGACGACCTGCAGCACCTCTCCCGTGAGGCTGATGTACACAACGTCGCCTGAGGAGAAAGTAACCTTGTAAGCGTCCGCAGCGTTGAGGGTCGCGCTCTCTACCGCGTAAAGGTCGGTGCGGCCAAGGATGCGCGCCGCGATCTGAGCCGCGTCCTGCGGCGAGATGAGGGTGGGCACGGCGGTCGCGGTGGCGGTCGCTTCGACCGGCGTGGGTTGTGGCGTCGCGGCTACGGCGCTTGCGCTCGGGGTGCTGCGGAAGGCCGTGATAACCCCGGCCATCACGACCAGCACGAAGGTGGTGAGTACGCCCGAAATGAACAGGGGAGTCTTTTTCATGGAGAAACCTCCGGATAGGGATAGTTGCAACAGAAAGCATACGATTCCCGGGTTGGATTTCTCTTGGAATGTCCAGCGAGTTTTCCAATCTCCTTCCAAGGCTTCTCTGCTACACTTTCACAAGTAGCCCACGCTGCCCGCCCGTCGGGCCGGACATCATCCATGCGCATCCTTCTCATCGAAGACGACAAACGTCTCTCCGCCCTCATGCAGAAAACGCTAGCCGCCGAAGGCTTCCAGGTGGACGCCGCTTACACGGGTGACGAGGGGGTAGAAATCGCCTTACGCGGCGCCCATGACGCTGCCGTGGTCGACTGGATGCTGCCGGGGCGCGATGG
>JBGOXY010000170.1:0-5119 GCA_041479415.1 Anaerolineae bacterium | reverse complement strand
GAGCCGGTGGGTTGGGCGATCACCCGCGGCACGACTGAAGGCGAATCGAAATTCGTCCCGATGACCCCCACCGATCTGCGCATGCGCATCAGTGCCGGCCGGGCGATGATGAACTACACCTTGAGCAGCGGGCGCTTTGACTTGTATCAAGGCGTCAATCTGAATCTCAACTTCCCGTCGGTCGTCGGCACGGTCAAGGTCGGCGAGCGGGAGATGGAATACGGCTACTCCTCCGGCATCTACACCAAGTACGTCTCCGCCTTCACGCCGGTTCGATCCGTGCCCGCGCAGGAGGAGATCGATGCGCTCGGCGGCGGCAAGACTCGCCGCGACTGGGATGCCCGCTTCGAGCTCGCCTACCAGCGCTGCCAAGGTCAGAACGTGACGCTGGTGGGCGGTGTGGCGCCGACCGCGCAGCTCTTTGGCCGCTACGTCAAGCGCGTTCACGGGCGCTATCCGAAGGACATGTGGAAGACACAGGTGATGACATTGGGCAGCGTGCCCGGCATCAACACACGCTATGAACCCTCGTTGCGTGCGTTGTACGGGCCGGTGGCCATCCGCGAGATCTACGGCGCCACCGAGGGCATGTTCGGTCAGCAGCTCGACGAGAATCGCGCCTGGACGCCGAATTACGATCTCTTCCTATTCGAAGTGCAGACGCAGGGTGGGATGAAGATGCTGCACGAGATGCGTCCGGGCGAGATCGGGAGCCTGGTGGTTTCGACGCCCGTCCTCGCCCGGTACAAAATCGGGGACACCCTACTCGCGTTCCGGCCGCCGTACTTCCGCTGCATCGGCCGCGACCGGTGGTGGACTCCGCTGCATTACGCGTGGGACGAATTCACCACCTTCAACCTGGGTCGTTTGTGAGGCGGCCGGCGTCCACTCTATCTATGAGCGCCGCGTGACCCCGCGCAAGAGCACGTAAACGCCGATCAGAATCAGGGCCACGGCCCAAATGAGGTTGCCCGTCACAAATCCCTGCAGGCCAATGCCGATGAAGATGATGGCGACGATCAGGCTGCCACCGACCGGCCGGCGGTAGGTGGGTACCAGTAGCCGCACCGCCACCTCGGCCAGGATGAGCACGCCGGCGCCGAGGAAGATAAGTTCCCACACTTCCAGGCCGGGGATGCGGAACAGCAAGCCCATGTTGTTGAGCAACAGGGCAACGCCGGCCCAGATGAGGATGAGCGCCCAAATCAGGGATCCGAGAGGGTCCCTGCGCCATTTCTCGTCCCAGTTCTTTGCATCAGATCCTTTTTCGTGCCTCTTCTCCTCCTCTTTCTCCTCTGCTTTCTCCATGCGGGGGCGGGGTTCGCTGGGCGGCTGGGACGACATGGTGGTTGCCTCCTGTGAGGGTGGGCGGCCCGGGCGGGCCGGTAGGGCTTGGCGGACGAGGCGGATAGAGCCCCGTGCAGGCCAGCGTGCCGTGCGACGGCACGTGCCGGTGACTACCTCTCTATCATATAGCGGCTCCGGTGCCCTCGCAACTCGGGCGGCGGGGCCGATGTCTCACTCGAAATCCTCAAGCAGCTCGCGCGCCGCCTTGCGCCCTATCTCCACCGCGTAGTTCGTTCCCCGGTCCCACGGGTAGACCTGGCTCATGCTGGCCAGGTATAGCCCGCGCAACGGGGTGCGGATCTCGGGCACGTTTTGGGAATGATCAACGCCCGGCACGGGCTGAGCGTACGGCGTGCGAAACAGCCAGCTGTTGATGATCCACGCCTCTTCGAACTTCGGGTTGACACGCCGCAGCGTCGGCGCGAAGCGCTGCAGCAAATCCGCCTTGGTCATTTGGAAGTACTCGTGTTCGGGCGGCAGGTAGTCGCCGCAGTAGATGATGTGCTGCCCGCCGAAGTGCTCCGGCGCGAGGTAATTGGTGTGTTCCACCAGTGCCAGGAAAGGGAACCCGGCTTCCTTCACCAGGCTGTGCCAGTAGATGCCGCTTTCGGCCAACTGGTGGCGCAACGAGAGGATGAGCACTACGGCGCCCATGCTGCGCATCGAGAGCAGCTTGGCCAGATATTGCGGAGGCAGGTCGGCGGCAAGCTTGGAGAAAAGCAGAGGCGAGGTGGTGGCAATCACCGCATCGAAAGTCTGCGGCCGGCCGCCGACCTCCAAGAGGTAGCCGCGATCCACGTGCTTGCGGATGCGCTGCACGGGCGTCCCCAGATGAATGCGGGCCCCCAGTCCTTCCACGCGCGCGGCAAGCATCTCGAGGAATGCCTGGAACCCGCCCTCGAAGGTGCCCAGCCGCGGAGTGCGGCTGTGCAAACGCGCCCAGAACCAGGCCATGGTTACGCGCGGGTAGTCCTTCTCACCAAACTTGCCGACGAACAGCGGCCGCCACAGGCGCTCGAAAACACGCGGCCCAAACCAGCGCTTCATCCACGCCTCGGCGGTGTAACTCTCCAGCGGCATCCACCATGGGTTCAGCCGCAGAAAACCGCCCACCAGAAGGTTGCGCAGTCGATCGGGGAACGAAAGCCCGGGGAAGGTCAGCCAGGCCGGGATGCTGTCCATCCCGTAGAACTTGCCGTCGTAATATACGGCCGTGACTGGACGCTTGAAGATGACCTTCTCTTGCCACCCCAGTTCGCGGATGAGACCCAGAATCGCCCGATCGGAAGCGAACCAGTGGTGGTAGTACTTCTCCACGCTCCACGACCAGGCGGTATCGCGAAAGCCCGCCGCCAAACCGCCGATGGCCGGCTCGGCCTCGAAAATATCCACGCTGTGGCCGGCGCGAGCGAGATCGTAGGCGGCGGCAAGCCCGCCCGCTCCGGCACCGATGACGGCAATCTTCATTCGTTGACTCCGGGTAGAGGATCGAAGGTGGCAGGCACGGCCTGCACGTGGGCCATGCCGTTCGGGTCGAGTACGTTGTACGCTAGAAGTATACCTGAGGCGTGTGACGTTCAGCCCAGGTGGCAACCCGCACGAGGCGTGGCGGCAATCGAGATGGGCCGTTCTCGAACGACGACGAACCGGAGCTTCTCGTCGAGCGGGACGAAATCGACCAGCCGATTGCCGGCTGTCGGGCTCATTCCAGTGGAAACAGGTCCCTGTTCTATGGAACGCGGTTGGCCTCGAATGCGAGTCGGTCGAAATTCGCCCGGCCCGGCCGGAGAGATCCTACATGTCCGACGGATACCTGACGTTCGATTGGGGGCGAGTTTACATCAGGCTTTTGACCTCTCCCAACCCGCGCGCTATACTAGCTTGGCCGCGACAATCGCGAGCTGTTCCCGCTGAGTACACCCAACCCGCGTAACGACCAGTGTTACGCACGTGCACGTGCCCCATCTCATGAAGGAGGTTGTGGATATGGCATCCCGCAAACCCATCAAGAAGGCCCGCAGGTCCGTCCGCCCGGCAGCGCGCAAGAAGGCGGCGCCGGCGGCATTCAAGCTGACCTACGCCACCATGTTCAACCCGCCCGAGAAGTTGCACGCAAACTTCGACGCGGCGCTGGCCAAGGTCAAGGCTGGCCTGGGCCAGGATCACCCGATGTACATCAACGGGCAGGAACGATTCAGCCCCGAGAAGCTTGCGGATCGTTCGCCCATCAACAGCGACTGGCTGTTGGGCACCTTCCAGAAGGGGTCGCTGGGCGATGTGCGCGAGGCCATTGCGGGCGCCCGTGCGGCCTTCCCGCTGTGGAGCGGCATGCGCTGGGAGGAACGGGTGCGCCTGGTGCGCAAAGCGGCGGCGTTGATCGAGAAGCGCGTTTACGAAATCGCGGCCGTCGTCTCGTTGGAAGTCGGCAAGAATCGCATGGAAGCGCTGGGGGATGTGCAGGAAACGGCGGACTTGCTGTACTACGCCTGCGATCAGATGGAAGCCAACCATGGCTACATTAAGCCCATGGGCACCGACCCGCTGGTGGGCTTCAAAGCATCCAACATATCGGTGCTGCGCCCCTACGGGGTGTGGGTGGTGATCAGCCCCTTCAACTTCCCGAGCGCCCTCTCGGGCGGGCCGACGGGCTCCGCGCTCGTCACCGGCAACTGCGTGGTCTTCAAACCGGCCTCCGACACGCCCTGGACCGGACGCAAGCTGGCCGAGTGCTTCCGCGATGCGGGGTTGCCGGCCGGAGTCTTCAACTACATCACCGGCTCGGGGTCGACCGTGGGCGAGGAGTTGATCACCAACCCGGGCATCGACGGCATCACTTTCACCGGCTCCTTCGACGTGGGAATGCGCATCTACTCCATCTTCACCCGCGGCAAATACCCTCGTCCGGTCATCCTCGAGATGGGCGGCAAGAACCCGGCCATTGTCTCGCGCAACGCTAACCTGGATGATGCCGCGATCGGGATCATGCGCTCGGCGTTTGGCCTGCAGGGGCAGAAATGCTCTGCCTGCTCGCGCGTCTTCGTCGAGGCGCCCGTCAAAGAGGCCTTCCTCGGAAAGTTGCTAGCTCTGACCAGCAAGATCGCCGTCGGCGACCCGACCCGCCGTGAAGTCTACATGGGGCCCGTCGTCAACCGCAGCGGGTACGAGAGCTACAAGGGCTATGTCCAGGAGCTGGCCCGGGCGGGGACGATCCTCACCGGCGGCAAGGTGCTCACCGAGGGTGCGCTGGCCAAAGGCTTCTTCTGCGCTCCGACGCTGGTCGACAATCTTCCGATGGAGCACAAGCTGTGGCAGGAGGAGATGTTCCTGCCCATCACCACGATCCACGCGGTCGACACTCTGGACGAGGCGATGCGCCTGGCCAACGATGTCAACTACGGCCTGACGGCGGGCTTCTATGGCAGCAAGAAGGAAGCCGCCTGGTACTTCGACAAGATCCAGGCCGGCGTGTGCTATGCCAATCGGCCCCAAGGGGCCACCACCGGCGCTTGGCCGGGGTTCCAGCCCTTCGGGGGGTGGAAGGGCTCCGGCTCGAGCGGCAAGAACGCCGGCGGCTTGTACTACCTGCCGCTGTACATGCACGAGCAGATTCGCACCTTGATCAGCCGCTAGGCTTGGCGCGGAGCGGCTCACACGCGAGCCGCTCCGCGCGCAAATCGCATGACGTTACGCGAGCGTTTCGGTTGCTTCCTGCTGATCGTGGGGACGGCAGTCTTCGCGGTGTTTGCCGTCCCCTTGTGGAATTCGCTCGTCG
>JBGOXY010000169.1:0-5124 GCA_041479415.1 Anaerolineae bacterium | reverse complement strand
TCCCCCAGGGCTATGTGGGGATTCGCGCGCCGCGGCCAAATTTGGCCGCGGCGCGCGAATCCCCACATAGCCCTGGGGGAGGTTTCGAGGGTGCCGAACCCAGCCTAGTTGCTGGAGGCCGATTTGCCGTTGCTGTGGACGAGCGTGGCGAAGGTCGCGCCGCGCAGGCGCGTCACCATCTCATCCTGCAAATCGCTCCACAGGGGGGCGACGGCGCAATCCTTCCCAAACGGGCATGACTCGTGATCGAGGGCACATTCGTTGATCTGGATCGGTCCGTCAATGGCCTCGATCACCTCCAGCAGGTTGATCTGATTGGAGGGACGCGCCAGGGTCACCCCGCCGCGCGCGCCGCGCGAGGTTTGCACCAGCCCGGCCACCGAGAGCTGCGAGATGATCTTCGCCAGAAACGAGGGCGGGATGTGCTTCTCGCGGGCAATGACATTGGTGGGTGAACGGCCGTTGCCTTCCTTCTCCGACAGGAAAAGGATGGCCCGAATTGCGTAGTCTGCTTGCCGTGTGATTTCCATGGAGTGCCCCACGTTGTTTTGCGGATAAATATTGTCTACATGAAGTGTATTCCTGGGGGTTCGCCCTGCTCAAGTGACGGAGGTCACAGACGGGGAATGACCTTTGGCTACCCGATAAGTAGACATACTCGCGCCGCAGCCAAACAGGCCTCGCACAAGGCCCGCCCGCTCGACGGTGGCCGCCCAGCGCGCACAAGCGCGAATCACTTGTGGTATCATCGCTCCACTTCCCCGCCTGTGAGCCCTTTCGTGCTTCTTCCCCTGGAGGCGTGCGCGTGAAAAACATCTGCGTCATCGGCGTGGGCTACGTTGGGCTGGTCACGGCCGCCGGCTTCGCCGATCTGGGCAACCGCGTCAGCGCGTTAGATATCAACCAGGAACGCATCGACCACCTGCGTCAGGGCATCCTGCCCATCTTCGAGCCAGGGCTGGAGGAAGTGGTGCGGCGCAACGTGGGCGCCGGCCGATTGACCTTCACCACCTCCTATGCGGAGGCGCTGCAAGCTGCCGAGTTTGCGTTCATTGCGGTGGGCACGCCGGAGGGCGTAGATGGCGAGGCGGACCTGCAGTACGTGCGAGCCGCAGCCGAGGCGATCGCCGGGGCGATGAAGCACCCGCTGATCGTCATCAACAAATCGACCGTGCCGGTCGGCACCGGCGACTGGGTGGCGGATATCATCCGCGCCCACCAGCCGGTATCGATCCCCTTCGCTGTGGTTTCCTGCCCCGAATTCCTGCGCGAGGGCTCGGCGATTTTTGACTTTCAGAATCCTGCGCGCACCGTGCTCGGCTCGCTCGATCGCGAGGCCGCGAGCAAGGTGGCGCAGTTGCACCTGCCGCTGCGTGCGCCCATCGTGATCACCGACTTGCGCACCGCCGAGATGATCAAGTACGCCTCGAATGCATTCCTGGCTACCAAGATCTCCTTCATCAACGAGATTGCGAACATCTGCGAGGCGCTCGGGGCCGATGTCAAAGAGGTGGCGGCCGGCATGGGCTACGATCCGCGCATCGGACGCTACTTCCTGGATGCCGGCCTAGGTTACGGCGGCTCGTGCTTCCCCAAAGACGTGAAGGCGCTCAGCTACATGGCCCAGGTGCAGGGGCGCAACCCGCACTTGCTGGCGGCGGTGATGGAGATCAATGACGATCGCCGCCGGCTGATCGTCGACCGGGTGGCCGAGCTGGTGGGCGAACTGCACGGGGCGACGATTGGCCTGCTGGGGCTGGCCTTCAAGCCCAACACCGACGATATTCGTGATGCGCCGGCGCTCTCGATCGCGCGCCTTCTGCAGGAGCGCGGGGCAAAGGTGCGCGCCTACGACCCGGTGGCCATGGAAGGCACGGCGCGCCTGGCCCCATCGATCGAGATGAAACCCGACCCCTATGCGCTGGCCGAAGGCTGCCAGGCGCTCATCGTGTGCACCGAATGGAATGAGTTTCGCAACTTGGACCTGCCCCGGCTGCGTAAGGCCATGCGCGCGCCGAACATTGTGGACGGCCGTAACATCTACGATGCCGGCGAGATGCGCCAGGCCGGTTTCCATTACCGGGGCGTGGGCCGCGGCTACAACGGTGCGCTCGAGGGTCAGCCCGCGGCGGCCGCAGCGGCTCCCGGGGAGAAACGTCGATGAGCAGCGGGCGGGTGCATCGCGCGCGCCTGCGCAACGGATTGCAGGTGTTGCTGAAAGAAATCCACACCGCCCCCATCATCAGTGTGTGGATCTGGTACCGCGTCGGCTCGCGTAACGAACGCGCCGGTCAGACGGGGGTCTCGCATTGGGTCGAGCACATGCAATTCAAAGGCACCCCCACCTTTCCGCCGGGGCTTCTGGACCGCACCATCTCACGCGAAGGCGGCATGTGGAACGCCATGACGTGGCTGGATTGGACGGCTTACTATGAGACGCTGCCCTCCGACCGGGTGGACCTGGCGTTGCGCCTGGAAGCCGACCGCATGGCCCAGAGCCTGTTCGCCAACAAGGACGTCACTTCCGAACGCACGGTGATCATCTCCGAGCGGCAGGGCAATGAGAACGAACCCACCTTCCGCCTCTCCGAAGAGGTGCAAGCCGCGGCATTCCGCGTGCACTCCTATCACCATGAGGTGATCGGCGACGTGGCCGACCTGGCCTCGATGACGCGCGACGACCTGTTCTCCCACTATCGCCGCTACTACATCCCCAACAACGCCATCCTGACCGTGGCCGGTGATTTCCAGTGGCGGCCCATGCTGGCGCGCATCCGCGAGCTATACGGGAACCTGCCGCCTGTGGCCGCGCCGCCGCAGACCACCCGCCCCGAACCTGCCCAGCGCGGCGAGCGGCGCGTGTCGGTCGAGGGCCCTGGGGAAACAGCCTTCGTGGATGTGGCCTATCACGTCCCGCCGGCCTCCGACCCGGAATTCTTCCCGCTCATCGTGCTCGACAGCGTGCTCTCCGGCCCGAGCAACTTCAACCTTTTCGGCGCCGGCATCTCCAACAAGACCTCCCGCCTGTATCGGGCTTTGGTCGAAACTGAGTTGGCGGCCTCCGTCAGCGGCGGCATGGCCGCCACCATCGACCCGTACCTGTATTCGATCGCCGCCACGGTGCGCCAAGGCAAGACGCCCGAGCAGGTCTTGGCCGCACTGGATGGCGAAGTGCGCCGGGTGGTGGATGACCCGGTGTCGGAGGCCGAGCTCAAGCGGGCCGTCAAGCAGGCGCGCGCCATCTTCGCCTACGGCAGTGAGACCGTGACCAACCAGGCCTTCTGGATGGGCTACGCCGAGATCTTCGCCTCCTACGATTGGTTCGAAAACTACATCGAGAAACTCGACTCCGTCACGCCCGACGACGTGCAGCACGCAGCGCGCAAGTACCTGGCGCGGCGCAACCGCACGGTGGGCTTCTATCTGCCGACTCAGGAGAGCCCGGGAGGCTGATCGCCCGGCCGCTCTCGGAGAACCGCCATGCCCAAATCCCGCCCCCGCGTGCGCCCTCGCAAACCTGCCCGCCGGGCATCGCGCCCCAAGGCGCGCGCCCGCGCACGTCGCGTGGACCTGCCTCGCCTCGATCCGCAAACCCTGCCCGGGCCGGCCAGCGTCCAGCGTCACGAACTCGAGAACGGCATCACGGTCCTCATCCGCGAGAACTTCCTCAGCCCGTCAGTGGTGATCCAGGGCTCACTGGAAGCCGGCGGCCTCGACGAGACTTCGGCCAAAGCCGGGCTGGCCGGGATGACGTCCTCTTCGCTGATGCGCGGCACCGAGCAGCGCAGCTTCCACGAAATCTATGAGGCTCTCGAGTCGGTGGGCGCCTCACTGGGCTTCGGCTCGGGCATGCACACCACCACCTTCTACGCCCACGGCTTGGCGGAAGACTTCGGCAGCCTGGCCAGCCTGGCCGCGGAGGCGCTGCGTCGGCCGAGTTTTCCCGCCGAGCAGGTCGAAAGACTGCGCGGCGAATACCTGACGCAGTTGGCCATCCGCCAGGAGGACACCGGCGATCGCGCGCAGATGGCCTTCGCGGAGCTCGCCTACGATGGCCACCCGTACGCGCACGATGAAGATGGCACGCCGGAGACCATCCAATCCATCACCCGTGAGGAGATCGTTCAATTCCACAGCGGGGTCTACGGACCGCGCGGCATGATTCTGACGGTGGCCGGGGCGGTGCACAGCGGGCGTGCGCTGGCGATGATCGAGAAGTACTTCGCCGATTGGCACAACCCGAACCAGCCGGTGCGTGCAACGCTGCCCGCGGCGCCGCGCCTGCAAGAGCTTCGCGAACGGCGCGTGTCGCTGCCCGGGAAGTCGCAGGCCGACCTGGTGCTGGGTGTGCCCGGCCCAGCGCGCGCCTCGGCCGACTTCTTTCCGGCGCTGATCGGCAACAACATTCTTGGACGATTCGGGACCTTCGGGCGAATTGGCGAGGCCGTTCGCGAAGACGAAGGCCTGGCTTACTATGCCTTCAGCAGCCTGGCCGGCGGCCTGGGCCCCGGCCCGTGGATGGCCATTGCCGGGGTCAACCCGCGCAATATCGAGCGCGCGCTGGAACTCATCCGGCGTGAGATCGGCCGTTTTGTGCAGACCAAAGTGACTGCGATCGAATTGACGGATAACCAGGCCAGCCTGATCGGGCGGCTGCCGCTGCAACTCGAATCGAACGAAGGCCTGGCGGCCGCGTTGATGAACATCGAGCTCTTCAACCTGGGCCTGGAGTATTACCAGCGCTTCCCCGGGCTGGTGGCGGCGGTCACCCGCGAAGAAATCCTCGAGACGGCGCGCCGCTACCTGCACCCCGACCGTTTGGCGATCGGTATTGCCGGCCCGCTCAGCGAGCCTCCGCCCTGAGCCATGCCAAGGAGCCTTACGCAGTGCTGAGAGTCGGCGCGGACCTTCTGCCGTGCGATCGGGTGGCTCGCGCCCGCGAGCGCTGGGGCGCGCGCTTCCTCGCGCGCGTTCTCACCCCGCGTGAGATCGAAGACTGCCGCGGCCGCACAGAGTCCTTCGCGGTGCGCATCGCCGCCAAGGAAGCGGCCTCCAAAGCATTGGGTGTGGGCCTCATGACGCGCGTCGGTTGGCGCGATATTGAGGTGCAGCGCGGGCCGCAGG
>JBGOXY010000168.1:0-5129 GCA_041479415.1 Anaerolineae bacterium | reverse complement strand
CGACGATCAACAGGGAACGGCTACGGTCACGCTCGCCGGGCTGTTGAACGCGCTGCGCATCGTCGGCAAGAAGCTCAGCGAGGTGACAATCGCGTTCATCGGAAGCGGCGCGGCCAACGTCGCATGTGCCCGGCTGATATTCGCCGTTGGAGCCGATCCGTCGCGCTGCTACATGACGGACATCCGCGGCATGCTCAATAAGCGGCGCAGCGACCTGGAACTCCGCAAGGCGGAGTTCGTGGACAACTGGAAGTTCTGCCAGACCACGAACGCGGAGGGTCGCGAGGGCGGGATTGCTGAGGCCTTACGCGGAGCGGATGTGGTCATCGCGTACTCGGCGCCCGGGCCGGGGGTTATCCAGGCCGAATGGATTCGAAGCATGGCGAAGGATCCTATCGTCTTCGCGTGCGCCAACCCGACCCCCGAAATCTGGCCGTGGGAAGCGAAAGAAGCTGGGGCGGCGATCGTAGCGACCGGACGATCGGACTTCCCGAACCAGGTCAACAACTCGCTAGGGTTCCCGGCTATCTTCCGGGGAGTGCTCGACGTGAGAGCGCGGACGATCACTGAGGGCATGTGCCTGGCGGCTGCCACGGCGCTGGCCGATATGGCTCAAGAGCACGGCCTGTCGCCCGAATACATCCTGCCGACGATGGATGAGTGGCAGGTCTTCCCACGCGAAGCAGCCGCAGTGGCAGCCCAAGCGGTGAAAGAGGACGTGGCCGGAATCCGATTGACGTACGAGGCGGAGTTGGCCCAAGCCGAGGCGATTATCCGACGCTCGCGCGAAATAACCCAAGGCATGATGGCCGCCGGGCTGATCGCCCCGGCGCCGTAAGCCAGGCGAGGGGAGCGTTCCGAGGAGAGACAAGCATGCATGACCTGATCATCTTGGGCGGCGGGCCATCGGGACTAACCGCTACGCTGTATGCGCTGCGCAAGCGGCTGGATGTGTTGCTGATCACCCGAGACCTGGGCGGCAAGACCAACTACCGTTTGCAGTTGCCCTTTGTCGATCATCATCTGGTGATCACCGGCGAAGAAGTAGTCAGCCGCTTCGCCCAGGAGATCGACTACCTTGAATTCGCGCGGGTGTTCGACAAGGCGGAGCGCGTGGAGAAGGCGGGCGAGGGTTACCGCGTTCACACTCGGGCAGGCGCCGTGCACGAATGCCGGGCGCTGATTGTGGCCAGCGGCGCGCTGGGGCGGTTGCTGAACGTGCCGGGTGAGAAGGAATACATGATGCGCGGGCTGTGGTACAGCGCGATTTCGTATGCCCCGCTTTTTGTGGAGCGACAGACTGCGGTGATCGGCGACAGCGCCCTGGCGCTGCGCGCGACGGCGGAGTTGGCGCGTATTGCCAGCAAGGTGACCTTGGTGGCCCCGACCCGTGGCGAATTGGACAGCGCGTTGGGGCGGCGCGTGGCAGCCGCCGGCAACGTGACCGTGCTTGAGGGGTACACCGTGGAGCGAGTGAATGGGGACGACTACGCGCGCTCACTAGTCTTGGCGCATGGAGCGGAGAAGCGCGAGTTGACCGCAGACGCATTCTTCGTGGAGTTGGACCTGGTGCCGCAATCGGAGCTGGTGGCGGAGATCGTTGACCGCGACGAGCGAGGGCGGATAAAGGTTGACTGCGCCAATCGCACTTCAGCGGTGGGCGTGTTTGCGGCGGGCGATGTGACCGATGTGTTCGCCGAGCAGGTGCTTATCGCGATCGGCGAAGGCGCCAAGGCGGCACTGGCCGCGTATGAGTACCTGCTGACCCAGTAGGAGGCGGTAGCGTATGACGGCGGCGCGAAGTGTATTGGTTGTAGGCGGTGGGATCGGCGGCATGCGGGCAGCCGTGGATTTGGCGGATGCGGGCCTGCACGTCTACCTGGTAGAACGCGCGCCCTCCCTGGGCGGGCGTGTAGCCCAGCTCGGCTACATGTTCCCGACCCACGACTGCGTGTTGTGCCGCGGCACATCGGACCACGGCTATGGGTGCTCGCGCCCTGCCATCTCTCCAGTGTTGCTTGACCACAACACTCACCCGAACATTACCTTACTGACCCTGACGGAAGTCGTCGGCAGCGAGGGCGAGGTGGGTGATTTTCATGTTCACCTGCGGCAGCATCCGCGCTACGTAGACCCCGGACGCTGCATCAACTGTGCGCGGTGTGCCCAGGTCTGCCCGGAGCAGCGCGTCAGCGAGTTCCAGGCGGGGCTCTCCAACGTCTCGGCTATCCACAAGTCTGCGCCGCGCTCAATCCCGGATTCGTACTACTTGATCGAGAAGACAAGCGCGTGCGACACATGTCAGAAGTGCGTGGAGGTGTGCCCGACGCGGGCTGTGGACCTGCGGGCGGCGAGTGTGGACCTGGATATCCACGTCGGGGTCGTGATCCTAGCACTGGGCTTTCAGCCGTTCGATGCGCGGTCGATGCCGGAACTCGGCCTGGGGCGGCATAAGAACGTCATTACTTCGATGCAGTATGAGCGGTTGGCGTCGCGCTCGGGCCCGACGGAGGGTATCGTGATGCGACCCTCCGATGGGCAGGCGCCCAAGAAGATCGCCTGGCTGCAGTGCGTGGGATCGCGCGACCAACACAATGCGTATTGTTCGTCCATCTGCTGCATGTATGCAACCAAGGAAGCAATGCTGGCGATCCAACGCATCCCAGGCGCGGAGTGCCATATCTTCACTATGGATGAACGCGCCTTCAACAAAGAATACAACGCCTACTACAAGCGGGCGCGCGACAGCTTCGGCATCCGGTACAACCGGACGCGAATTTCAGAGGTCATTGAGGATGCGCACACCGGCGACCTGGTGCTGCGCTATCCGGGCGGACGCGAGCACGGCGAGGCGGCCGTGGGGCAAGGGGCGATGGCCGAGGACCACTTCGACCTCGTCGTTCTAGCCACGGGCATCCGCCCACCGGCGGAGGCGGAACCACTGGCCGAGGCGCTGGGGATCGAACTTAATCCGTACGGCTTCTGTGCGACCGACAAGTTCAATCCGCTGGCCACCTCTCGTCCGGGAGTATTTGTGTGCGGGGCGTTCGGTTCCCCCAAGGAGATGTCGGAAACGCTGCTGGATGCGTCCGGCGCGGCGGCCGAGGCGATGCGCATCTTGCGCCACAGCTTGGGCGAACGCGGCTTCAGCCGGGCCGAGCCGTTCGTGGTGGGCAGTGCCCACCCGGAGGGCGCGGTCAGCGAAGACGCGCCGGTGCGGGTGGGAGTCTTCCTGTGCGGATGCAGCGGCGAAATCGATGGACCGGTCGACTTGGAGGCCGTGAGCGACTTCGCCCGTGGCCTGCCAGGTGTTGTCCACGTCCAAAAGGTGGACCTGGCGTGCTTCTTTGAGGGTCAGACGCACCTGCGCGACGCCATATGGGAGAAACGGATTACGCGCGTCGTCGTGGGCGCATGCAGCCACCGCACCCATCTGGCGCTCTTCCAGCGGATGGGCTGGCAGGCCGGGCTCAGTGCAAGCTTTGTGGAATTGGTCAACCTGCGCGAACACTGCGCCTGGGCGCATGCCCCGGATGCCGAGGGCGCGACCCGCAAGGCCAGCGAAATGATCCACATGGCGGTCGGGCGGTTGCGATTGGCCAAGCCGGTGCGCAAGGAAGCGCGCCAGATGGAGAACGCGGCACTCGTGATCGGTGGCGGGATTACGGGAATGACGGCGGCGCTGGAGATCGCCGATTCGGGCTACCCGGTGACCTTGGTCGAGAAGACCGGTGCGCTGGGCGGCAACATGCACCATGTGTACTACGTGGCCGAGGGCACTAACCCGCAGGGCTTGCTGCGCGATGTGGTCAATCGAGTGGTGGCGCACGAGCGCATCAGCCTGCTGTTCCATAGCCAGGTTGTCCGGCAGACGGGCAGCGTCGGCGACTTCCGTACGCTGGTGCGCGGCGAGGCGCCGGGAATGCCCGCGCATCAGGAAGAAATCCGCCATGGAGTGACGGTGGTGGCCGTGGGCGGACGGGAGGGGGGCGGGTCGCAGTACTTGCTCGGCCAGGATGCGCGCGTGATGAAGCAATCGCAAATGGAGGAGCTCATCGCGCATCAGCCGGAGAAGATCGCCGCACTGCGCCAGGTGGTGATGATCCAATGCGTTCAGCCGGAGGGCGGCGCGGAGTACTGCTCGCGCATCTGTTGCACGAATAGCATCAAGAACGCCATCCGATTGAAGATGCTCAACCCGGCCTGCCAGGTGGCGATCTTGTACAAAGACATCATCACCTATGGCTTCCGCGAGACCTACTACTCGGAAGCCAGGCGAAGGGGCGTAGTGTTTGTGCGTTACACGAGCAACGATCCGCCGCGCGTTTCCCGCGAGGGGCAGGGGGCGCAGGCTCGGTTAGTGGTGGCTGTTCGGGAGCATGTTTTCGGTAAGGTGCTGGAATTCGCGCCAGATGTCCTTGCCCTCAGCACGAGTATGGTGCCAGTTGAAGATGCGCCGGACCTGGCGCGCGTGTTGCGTGTGCCGCTGTCGAGCGAGGGGTTCTTCCTCGAGGCGCATCTCAAGATGCGCCCCATGGAATTCCCGGATGAGGGCATGTATTTGGCGGGCATGGCACACTACCCCAAGTTCATCGAAGAGTGCATCACGCATGCGCAGGCGGCCGCCGGGCGGGCGATTACGTTCCTCTCGCGCAACGAAATCCAGGTCGGTGGGAATGTGGCCACGGTGGATGCGACAAAATGCACAGCATGTCTGACGTGCGTGCGCACCTGCCCATTTGGCGTTCCGGAGGTGCGGGAAGATCGCATTGGGGTGGGCGGGGTCCGCGGTGCAGCCTGGATCGACCCGGGACGCTGTCAGGGATGCGGCACATGCACAGCGGAATGCCCAGCGCGGGCGATCCAATTGGCGGAATACCAGGACGCCCAATTGTGCTTTGGAGTCGGCGCGTGGAGCGCCACGCGTGCGACGGCGGAGCCGGCATGCAGGTGATCTCGCAGCTGGTTGCCGAGGTGGATGAGCGGGCGTGCAATGGCTGTCGCGCCTGCATGCGTGCCTGCCGCTACAACGCACTGTTGTGGGTGCACGGCGAGCTGGCGGTGTGGGTTGACCATTGGGAATGCACCGGTTGCGGCTCGTGCGAGACGGCCTGCCCCGAGGGCGCGCT
>JBGOXY010000167.1:0-5134 GCA_041479415.1 Anaerolineae bacterium | reverse complement strand
CGGGTTCCTCGCGCTCAACACCTTCCTGCTCTTCTATCTCATTGATGTTGTGGGCATGAGCGAAGGCGGCGCGCAGAAGTTCATCGGCACGCTCTCGACGATCCTCGGCGTCGCCCTGGTCCTGGTTTCGTTGCCCTCGGGCTGGCTTTCGGACCGCATCGGGCGCAAGCCGCTGGTGGTCTTCGCCGGAATCTTGGCGGCCATCGGCACCGGGGTTTTGCTCTCGGCGCGCAGCGAGGCGTTGCTCACTGTGGCCGGGCTGATCATCGGTGCGGCCGTGGGCACCTTCTTGGCCGCCAACTGGGCGCTGGTAACCGACATCGTCCCGCGCGAGGAAGCGGCGCGCTACCTGGGCGTCGCCAACATTGCCACCGCCGGCGGTTCGGCGATCGCCCGCTTCCTCGGCGGCGCACTGATCGATTCGCTCAACCGTGCGACGGGCACGCTCAACGTGGGCTATCTGACCGTGTTTGGGCTGGCGCTGGCTTTCTTCATCGCCAGCGCGATCGTCATCCTGCCGCTCCCCGTTCCGGGGGCGAAGGGCAAGACGCTCTAACCACATAGATCACAGAGACCACGGAGCCTACAGAGATCTCTCGGTGATCTCTGTGTACTCTGTGGTGAAGAGGTGCTAGCCTCATGCGCATCATCGAAGTCGATACGGATAACCGCCGCCAGGTGGATGCGTTTCTCGATCTACCCTTCCGCCTGTATCGCGACGTGTCGCAATGGGTGCCGCCCTTACGCCATGAAGCGCGGTTGATGCTCAACCGTAAGCGGCATCCGTTCTTCCGCCATTCGCACGCGGCATTTCTGCTGGCCGAGGAGCGCACCGCGCAGGCCATCGGGCGCCTGGCTGTCCTCGACAACCGCAACTACAACGAATTCAACAATGAGCGCACGGCGTTCTTTTTCCTTTTTGAATGCGAGGACAATCGCGAGGCGGCTCAGGCTCTTTTCGAAGCCGGGTTCGCCTGGGCGCGCCGGCGCGGGTTGAACAAGATGCTGGGCCCCAAGGGGATGACGCCCTTTGATGGGCTGGGGATGCTGGTGCGCGGGTTCGAACACCGCCCGGCCTTCGGCATTCCCTACAACCTGCCGTACTATCCGACCCTGGTCGAGGCGGCGGGCTTCCACACCAGCGGCGAAATCGTCTCCGGTTACCTGGGCGGATCGTATCAGCTGCCCGAAAGGGTGCACCAGGTGGCCCGGGCCGTGCAGCAGCGCCGCGGGCTGCGCGTGGTGCGCTATCGTTCGCGGCGGGACTTGCGCTCCCTCGTGCCGCAGCTGCAGCAACTTTACAATGATGCCCTGGGCGGCACGCCGGGCGGGGTGCCGCTCAACGACGAGGAAGTCGGGGCGCTGGCCGAACAACTGCTGTGGTTCGCCGACCCGCGACTGATCAAGATCGTGATGAAGGACGCGCAGCCGGTGGGATTCCTCTTCGCCTACCCGGATGTGTCGGCCGCTGTGCAGCGGACACACGGCCGGCTGTGGCCGCTGGGCTGGCTAGACCTGCTGCTCGAACTCCGCCGGACCAAGTGGATCAACATCAATGGCGCGGGCATTATCGAAAAGTATCGCGGGCTGGGGGGGACGGCGCTCCTGTTCAGCGAGCTGGAGAAAAGCGTCCACGAGGGTGGTTTCGCACACGCCGACTTGGTGCAGGTCGGGGTCGAGAACGACAAGATGCAGCGCGAGCTGGCTGAACTGGGCATTGACTTCTACAAGATGCATCGCTCCTACGAGCGGGAGCTTTAGACCTTCTCACCGCAGCCTGCCCCGGGCGCAGGCCGGGGAGAGCGCATAGAGCGCGGAGAGGTCGACCAGCTTGCGGAAAGAACCATCTTCCGCCTCACCCCCTCCCCCGGCTTGACAAACTCGCCCTGACACCCTCGCGTGCCGGGGGAGGGGGTGGGGGCCTGCCCTCGGAACGAGGGTGGGGGTTTGAAGGCGGTGGTCCTTGTGCAGCAACCTTCTCAGAGTCCCTGGCCGCTCGTGCGCCGCAGACGGGGACATTCCTCGACCGACCGATGACGGCTGATTGCCAACGGCTCCCTGGCCCAGCCCGCGCAACCCGGAATTCCCCCTCGCAAATGGCTGAGGCCCACCCTGTGCGCCACCCTTGGCGCGCCGCCGTTCGCGAGGTACTATTGCGCCTCGCGATATCCCGCTCCACCTGGCACGCGGAGCGGCCCGGGCTTTCTATCCGAGCACTTTACAGGTTAACGAAGGAGGACCCATGGTCATCAGCAAGTCGGTGCAAGAGGCGATCAACGAGCAAATCAAGAATGAGCTCTACTCCGGCTACATGTACCTGGCCATGGCGGCCTACTGCGAGGCGAGCAACTTCCCGGGCGCAGCCAAGTGGATGCGCATGCAGGCCGGGGAGGAGCAAGAACACGCGATGAAGTTCTACGACTACGTGTTCGACCGCGGCGGACGCGTGACGCTGCAGGCCATCGCCCAGCCGCCCGCAGATTTCAAGGGTCTGCTCGACATCTTCGAGCAGGCGTATGCCCACGAGCAAAAGGTGACCGGCATGATCAACAGCCTGTATGCCGCGTCCGCCAAAGAGAACGACTACGCGACGATGTCGATGCTCAAGTGGTTCATTGACGAGCAGGTCGAGGAGGAAAGGAACGCCTCCCAGGTGGTCGAGATGCTCAAGTTGGCCGGGAATCACATCCCGGCGGTGATGATGCTCGACGGACGCCTGGGCACGCGGGCCGAGTAGGCCAGCGGCACGTGGCTTTGGATTGAATGACGCCGGCGACCCGATGAGGGTCGCCGGCGTGCGCTTCGTATCTCCCGGCGCCCGAACTGGCGCTACGGGTAGTTCCTCAGCACCAGCGGCAGGTACACCTTGAACCAGTCGAGCAGCCCGTACCAGAAGCCGAGCCCGGTGCCATAGCTGGCGCTGGAGGCCTCGCCGATTGCCGTCTGGCCGATCGTCATCTCAACACCATAGCTGGCCGAGGCCGCGCCTCCGCCGGCGCCGGTGTTGAGCGGCGTGAACCAGTCGAGCCGGTAGTTGGGCGACGACATCGCCAGCACGCTGGAGGCTGCGCCCAAGAGAACCGTAAGGAGTAAGAGCATCGCGATGCGTTTCATGGCGCATCCTCCTTAATAGAGATCGTGTGTATCGAGCGTCAGCTTGACCCAGGTCACAAGCATGTTGGTAATTGCGCTTTCAAAATGGATGTCGAGCTCAAGGGAAAGCGCCCCCGTACTTGCGTCTAGCATGTTGTTGCTTGGAGGCGAGTACGCGTACCAGGATCCGGACGTCGTGCCGCAGATGCCAAATGCGAGGTCCACTATCTTCGAGGGCGTTCCAGAAGCGTCCTGTTTCCAGAGCTTGACGGCGGTTGTGTTTGTGGGGAGACTATTCGTCTGGCAGCCGATCGTCACGGTCTCGATTTCGATCGGCTGACCGTAGAGAACCGAGGGCACGGGCAGGCTGATCTGAACCACGCCGTCGGCGGCTCCCGTGCTGTACAAGTTAGTTCTGCCGTCGGCCAGGTAAGCGAGCGTGATGCTTCCTCCACCGGATGTGAGACGGCCGAGCGAAGCGGGGAAGAACAGCTCCGTATCGGGCTTCACCTGAAGCGAGCCGTCGTTGTCGATGCGGAATTCATCCGCGCCGCTGCCGGCGCCAAACCCCTTGAGCAGCGCTCCCGTGCCCAGATTCTCGATCACCACCGTTGCGTCATCCCCTGCGGCCTTGCCCCAGATGGCAATGCCGCTGGCGGGGTTCGAGTTCTCGGCGCGCAGGGCGCTGTTGTCGCCACCGGATGTGCTGGTGATCAGGGTGAGCGCATGCCCGCTCTCGTAGTTGTGAATGATCGCGCCGGGTTTGAGGCTCCAGGCAAACGGCGAGGCGTAGATCGGCTGGCGGGGCGTGAGCACCTCGCCCTCGACAGTGATCTGCAGATCCAGCTGTTGCCCGTCGAACAGATCCGCCGAGCAGTCCGAGATGACGGTGCTGAAGAGCCCGTTCTCCACGGATAGCGAGTAGGCGTCGGCGCAAGGGCACGCCCCGCCGCGGTGGCACACCTCAAATGCAACATCGTAGGTCCCTGTTGGGAGGGGATGGCCGGCGGCATCGGTAAGCCGACCCTGGATCGGTATTGACGGGCCAAGCGGCATAGGCGCCGCCAGGGGCCGGCTGGCAGGCGCTTCTCCGGGCTGCGCAACGCCCGGCGAGATCGCCAGCGCAAGCGCGATCACCGTCGCAATCGCCAGCCCGCGAGTGAGCACGATGGTCGGTTTCATTCTCCCCTCCTTCGATTGGACTAACGTGGGTGTGATGACTCGCTATCGGATAATACGGCTCGGATGTCTCACCGCACCGCGACTCACAATCGGCACCGTTGTGTGGACTCGTAGGGAGGGGAGAGAGCGCGCTTCGAGGGACCGGGCCGCCGACGCGCGGCGGCAGCCGTGCCATTAGCGTAGCACGGCCGCGCGCGCGGTCAAGCGAATGCAAGGTTATCGGTGGTTTGACTCCTGCACTCTGAGGTCACTCTCATCTTCTGGATGAATGGCGGCGGGGATGACCGCGCCGATCGGGCCTGCGTCTCCATGCATCACGCAAGGCGATGCGCCTCAGCGCTCATGGCCGGGCGCGCAACGAGGGGCAGAATCAGGGTCCATCGAAGAGGAGTGCGCTTCGCATGCAGCGGTGGACGTGCGCGGCCAGGTTTGCCACGCGCGCTGGAGCATCACATGCGAGCGTGAAAAACGGAGCGCCTGATCCCGTGCCGAATGATCGAAGACCGTGAGAGGTCTAGGAGGGCCCGGGCCAACCTGCCAGCCGCGCCATCAACCACCACCAGGCCTGTGCCTTCATCTTGCACAGCAGCTTGTGTGTGTGCGCGCAGTCGCCCATCGCGTCGAAGTTCGTGCAGTAGGACGGGTGGGCGGCGCAGTAGGTGGCGCACCACGGGCAGGCGTCGGTCGTGTCCGGGTAATAGATGCCGTCTGGGTCGTATGATTCGATATCCGCAAAGTCGAAGAGCACCCTGGCGTGATCGCGGGCGTACTGGCGGATCTGATTGTTGTTGCGATACAAGTCGCCGCTGGGGCCCGAGCCGTCGGTGTGGCCGGTCATGTAGATGAAGCGCATGCCGGG
>JBGOXY010000166.1:0-5192 GCA_041479415.1 Anaerolineae bacterium | reverse complement strand
CTGCAAGCGGCGGAAGGCGAACAGCAGGTGTTCTTCATCCCAGTTGTTGTGGCGCGGCACGATGCCGGTCAGGCGCGCGCGCACGTTGCCGTAGGGTTCATGGAAGCGTTTGTACAGGCGGTGCTCGAGCGGGCTGCAGCGCGTGGTGCGGTACGCATGCGCCGGCACCAGCCCCAGGCGCAGGGCCGCGCGCGCCTCGAATTCGGCCGTGCTGTAGCCGATCATCTCAAACGGCAGGTCCATTTGGCTGAGAGTCTCCCCCAAGAGCAGGGCCGCCTTGCGGGCCACTCGGTACTTTTCCTGCCCTTGCATGCTGGCGCTCTCATCAATCAGCAGGCTGAAGGCCGCCGACCGTTCGCGCGTGATCGCGCGCTCGAACAGGCGGTAGTCGGCCAGACGCTGTTTCCACAGCTTGGCCGTGCGCAGCGTGCCGCTGCGATAGTGCCCGCCGAAGCGCAGGTACGCTTGCTCGAGCATCAGGTTGCGCATGCGCGCTTGGAGGAAGCCGGCCTCGCGCCGCACCTCGGCCTGCATGGCATGGTAGGCCTGCGGGTCGCCGGCGGGCGGGATGACGATGGTTTCGCGGTCGCTGCGCACGGCGTCGGGGTGCACGTGCTTCGCGCCCAGCCCGCGCTCAAACCAGGGCGCGCTGCCGGGCCGGTACCACTCCGGCAGTTCGCGACGCTCGCCGCGCACGCCCACTTCCACACGTTCGTCGCTCATCTCGATTTCGGGTGGGGCGCCGCGCGCCTCGGCCGCCGCTGCCCCATTCGCCTCGGCTTCGCCAGCCGGGAGTTCCTCGACGCGCGTCTCACTCCGCCGCGGCTCACGGCCTTCGGCCAGCAGGTGCGCGAGGTGCGGGTAGATCGAGCGCATGGCCCGCAGCGAATCGCGCGGGCTGCTTCCAGCGGCGCCTTCAGCGATGTCGGCGAGGGCCGGCGCAAGGGCCGACTGCACTTTGGGGTGGAATTGCCCGCTCTGGATATTCCGCCCCACAAGGTACATCCCCAGCTCGAGTTGCTGCCCCCAGGCCAGCACGCGCAGCAGTGAGCCGCGCGCGATGCGCGGCACGCGCGTCTCGAAGATTGCCTGCATTCCGGGCCACCGAGCGCTCATCCGGTTTTCCAGGCGCGCATCTTCAAGCGCGTGCCACAGCGACGAGAAAAGCGGCAGGCTGTCGTCGACGCGCACGGCTTCACCCGCGGCCTCGCGCAGGTCGTCCAAGTAGTGGCCCAAGAGGTGCAGCGCACCCGCCTTGAGCGGCAGCATGTCGCCCGTCGCCGCCGCCCCTGCTTCGACCTGCATGTGGATGCGGCGCGAGCTCAGTCCGTCGCGCTCGGCGAACTCCAGGCGCAGGTCGTAGTCGTGCGCCGTGTTTTGCAGCAGCCGTTCCAGGCGAACCCGCCGCGCCTCCTGCCGGCGAGCCTGCGCCTCGGGATCAGAAGTAGTTGTCGACAATGTCCGTTACCGTTTGCGCATCGAAATCCGTCAGTTTGCTGATCACCGCATAGCGGGCGCTTTCCTTCACCGGGAAGCGCAGCGCCATGCGCGCCCAGTCGATCACCCGCCGCGTGCTGAAAGATCCGAACACCTTCTCGTGGCGGATGGCCGCGCGCACATCGTTGGCGGCGCGCACCATGCGCCGCACCATCACCTCATCCGAATTGCCGCTCTGCTTCGTCACCGCTTGCACTTCCTCGTCTTCGGTCAGGTAATCCATGCGGATGACGACCGGGAAGCGGTCGAGCAACGCCTCGTTGAGCATCTTGGTGCCGCCGTAGCGTCCCTCTTCGCTGGGATTCATCGAGGCGAAGAGGCGGAAGTGCGGATGCGGCCGCACGATGCGCCCGTCGTACTCCATCAGCACCACCATGCGATCGTCGTCCAGCAGCGAGTGCAAGCAAAAGGCGATTTCCGGCAGGCAGGCGTTGATCTCATCCAGCAGGATCCAGTCGCCGGCCAGCATCGCGTTGACCAGGACCCCATTCACCCAGTAGGTGCCCTGCTCGTTGATGAGCATCTTGCCCAAGAACTCGTCCACCGTCGTGGCGCCATTCAGGTTCACCCGGCGCAACCCGTTGCGAGTCTTCCAGGCCAGGTAGCGCACGGCCTGGGTCTTGCCGACTCCCGTCTCGCCGATGAGCAGCGCCGGAAGGTTGTTGGCAATGGCGTAGGCCAGCTTCTCGAGGTAGCCCTGTGTGGGAGCGATGTAGATCTGCTCTCCCGGGACGTACTCACTCGGGCTGCCGCTGTGGATCGGCAAGTCCACCTCCCCCACGCGCAGACTGGCGGAGGAGGCGGACTCTTCGCTTTCATGTTTGGAGCTGGAGGCCATGATTCTGCCTTCGGCCGAGGGGCGGCGGGTGCCGCCCCTCGGGAAACCCGTTACGTCAAGCGCGATTTGCGCTAAGCCTCACCCGAGCCACGCGGCGGGAGGCCTTCCAGCGCCCGCAAAACCTTCTCGGAGGTGGCCGGAAGGTCGGTCATCCACACTCCGATGGCGTCGTGGATGGCGTTGATGATGGCCGGCGCCTGCGAGTTGGCGGTCATCTCGCCGATGCCCTTGGCCCCGTACGGGCCGCTGCGCGATCCCATTTCGACGATCACGGCATCCAGATCGGGCACGTCCTTGGCGGTCGGGATCATGTAGGAGAAGAACCCGGTCGGGTGGTGATCCAGCGTCGGGTAGTAGGGGTGCAGTTCTTCCATCAGGGCCGACCCCAGGCCGCCAGCCGCTCCGCCGTCGATCTGGCCCTCAACCAGCATCGGGTTGATAGCTTTGCCGCAGTCGTAGGCGCTCACCAGCTTGAGCACCTTGACCTCGCCCGTTTCGGTGTCCACCTCGACTTCGGCCACGGTCGCGCCGTAGGCCATGTTGTGAAGGGGTTCGCCCTCGCCGGTATCCGGGTCAACCGTCGCCACCGGCCAGCCGAAGGAACCACGTCCGGCGATGAGCTTGCATTCGACCCACGTCCCATGGCCGGCCACATCGGCGATGGGGATGGCCTGCTCGGGAAAGTCACGCACCACCACTTTCCCGTCCTCGGCCACCAGCTTGTCGGCGGAGACGCCCAGCTGCTTGGCGGCCACCTCGAACAGTACCTCACGCGCCTCGCGGGCGGCAAGGATCGTGGCGTTGCCCGCCTGGTGCGTCACCCGGCTGGCGAAGGTGCCGGTATCGAGCGGGCTGGTGTCGCTGTCGACCGCCGTGACGTTGACCTTTTCGATTGGCACGCCCAATTCCTGCGCGGCGATCTGGCGCACGATCGTGCGCGCGCCCTGGCCGATATCTACACTGCCCAGCAAGACGTCCACGCTGCCGTCGGGCTTCATCTTGATCACGACCTGACTCGGGTCGCCTCCACCGCTCATGCCGGTGGAGTACCAGACGGCGGCGATGCCCTTGCCTCGTTTCTTAGTCATGTGCGCCCTCCGAACGTGCCTTCGACGACATCTTGACGAGGTCGTCGTCGAGCCGGATGCCCGCGCGCTGTGCGGCCGCCTGCATCACCTCGATCAGCCCGCAGTTGTACTGCACCGCACGCGTGGCCGAGGTGTCGCCGTCGTGAATGGCATTGATGAAGCGCAGCCGCCAGCTGTTGAGGCCGATCTTCTCCGCGATGCGCTCCATCTGCACGTCCCAGGCGAACGAGGACTGGTACAAGCCGAAGCCGCGCATCGAGCTGGTGGGGCGTTTGTTGGTGAAGACCGCATAGCTGTCGATCCACACGTTGGGAATGTTGTACGGCCCGGCCACGCCGTACGACGCCTTGCGCACCACGTAATCGTTGGTGGAAGGGTAGGCGCCGCCGTCGCGCACCATCTTAATTTTGCGCGCGATGATGCGCCCGTCCTTCATCACGCCATCCTTGAACCACAGGTGCGTTGCGCCGCGGTGCGTGGAGGCGACGAATTCCTCTTCGCGGGTCCACACCCACTTCACCGGGCGGCCGGCGGTATAGAGCGAGAGCACCGCGCAGATGTGGTCGGCGTGCGGATCGTTCTTCGAGCCAAACCCGCCGCCCACGATCCCGCCGATCATGTGCACCGCTGAAAGAGGCTTGCCCAGGATGGCGGCGATGGTGCCCTGATTGAAGAAGACGGCCTGGGTGCAGGTGTGGATGTGGGTGCGGCCCATGGCATCGGTGTAGGCGATGGAGGCTTGAGTCTCGATCGGTGAGTGCTCCTGGGCCGCAGTGCGGAAGTAGTTCTCGACGATGAAATCAGCCTTGGCGAACGCCGCGTCCACATCGCCCTTGCGAATGCGCAGGTGGTCCTGATCGCCGAACATCATCAGGTTGCCGTCCGGGCGCATCGTGGGCGATCCGGTTTGCATGGCCGGGATGGGGTCGAGGATGGGGGTGCGTTCTACGAGTTCGATGCGCACCTTGCTCACCGCTTCCCGCGCCTGGTCCTCGCTCTCGGCGGCGATGGCCACCACTTCTTGCCCGATATAGCGGATTTCCTTATCCGCCAGCACGGGCTGCTCGCCGCCGAACACGTTCACCGGCACCTCGGCGCCGGTCACCACGGCCACGACGCCCGGCATCTTGCGCGCGCGGCTAACATCGATAGTGACGATCTTGGCTGAAGCCAGCGGCGAGCGCCACGCCTTGACGTAGAGCATGCCCGGCAGGTGGATATCGCCCACGTAGCGGGTCTTGCCTGCGGCGTGCTGCATGCCGTCGTAGCGCGGGAGGCGCTGGCCTACATAGTTAGTCTCTGCCATGGTGTCCTCCAGCTACCTCATCGACTCGGCCGCTGCCAGCACCGATTCGACGATCTTCTTGTAGCCGGTGCAGCGGCAGACGTTCCCGGTAATTGCGGCCACCACCTCGTCTCGCGAGGGGTGGCTGTTTTTGTTGAGCAGCGCCACGCCCGACATGATCATGCCCGGCGTGCAGAAGCCGCATTGCGCACCGTAGTGCTCGGTGATCGCGAGCTGCAGCGGGTGCGGCTTCTGGGGCGTGCCCACACCTTCCACGGTGGTCACCTTGCGCCCTTCGACGGTGGGTGCCAGCACCATGCACGAGTTGACCGGCTCGCCATCCAGGAGCACCGTGCAGGCGCCGCAGTTGCCCTGGGCGCAGCCGAACTTGGGGCTGGTGATGTCCATGTACTCACGCAGCAGGGTGAGCAGGTTGATGGCCACCGGCGCCTGGACCGTCACCGCCTGGCCGTTCAGAGTGAAT
>JBGOXY010000165.1:0-5223 GCA_041479415.1 Anaerolineae bacterium | reverse complement strand
TCGAGTTCGTCCAGATGGTCCACACCCAGCGCCCAGGCCATGCGTTGCGCGCTGCTGAAGAGATTGATGGCCATGGGAATCGAGAATCCGTTGACCTTCTCGAAGAGCAACGCCTTGTTCTTCTCGGGTGGTCCTCTGCTCACGCGATCGACGATCTCGGTGATCTCCATGTCGCGCAGACGGGTGCGCTGATGCGCAACAGTTGGCCTTCGCATTCGAGCCGCTCGATGAATTCTCTCAGTTTGCGAGAGGTCATGGCCTCACCTCATTCATCTGCATCCCACCCGCACTGCCGCCACGCGGGTTGGCGAGGCGGGCCGCATAGAGCGCGATAGAACCCGCCACGGCGGCATTGAGCGATTCAATTCTGCCGTGCATCGGAATGGCGGCCAGCAAGTCGCATTCCCTCCGCACCAGCGGGCGTAGCCCGGCCGCCTCGCCGCCCAGCACAATCGCCAGCGGCCGCGCCAAATCGACAGTGTTGAGGGGTAGCGCACACCGCCCGCCCTCCAGCCCCATCACCCACACATCTCGCTGTTTGAGCGCCTGGATGGCCTGGGCCAAGTTGGTGCGCACAATGCGCAGATGCTCGCTCGCGCCGGAAGAGGCATTGACCACGGCCGGCGTCACGCCGGCGGCGCGATGGGCAGGCAGCAGCACTCCGTCGACGCCCGCGGCCTCCGCCGTGCGCAATAGCGTGCCCAGATTCTGTGGATCCTGGATCAGATCGAGCAGCAGGTACAGCGCCGGAGGCGACTGGCGATCGGCGGCGGTGAGAAACTCCTCAGTTGAAACATACGGGTAGGGGGAGAATTCCAGAGCGAGTCCCTGGTGGCCGTCGCTCAGCGCATCCAGGATGCGGCGTTCCACCAACTCGACCGCCACCCCGCGCTCGCGCGCCGCCTCGAGCACCTCGGCCACGATCCCCTTGGGTTGCACGCCTTGCGCGAGACGCAGCCGGTAAGGCGTGCGCCGCCCGGCGCGCTGAGCTTCGCGTACGGCGTGTCTGCCGTAGATCCACTCGTGGTCCATGAGCGTGGCGCCTCCGCCGCGCGCCCGGGCGCGATCCGCCGGCAGCCTCAGGCGGTCTTCCAGATCGTTCCGTCCTTGCCGTCCTCAAGGGTCACGCCCAACGCCGTCAACCGGTCGCGGATTGAATCCGAGAGAGGCCAGTCTTTGCGTTGGCGTGCTTCGGCGCGCAGCTCGATGAGCAAGCGAATCAGCCCGGCCTCCCGGTCCGCGGAGGCGGCCGCCTGCGGCAAGAGTCCCAGCACATCGCCCACCAGTTCCTGGTAGAAGGACTCAATGGACTCCAGATCGGGCCGCCCCACAGGCGCCTCGCGCGACAGCAGCGTGTTCACTTCCTTGGCGAAATCGAAGAGCACCGCCAGCGCGGCGGGCACGTTGAAGTCGTCGTCCATCGCCGTGCGAAAGTTAGCCCGCGTCTCGTTCACGAAGCCCTCGATAGCCGTGCTGCGCTCGGCAGGCAGACCCGATTGGATAAGCCGCTCGCGCACGGTGAGATACGGCCCGACGAGCCGTTCCCACCCACGCTGGGCGGAGACCAACGCCTCTTCCGAGTAATCGACCGGGCTGCGGTAGTGGCTGGAGAAGGTGAAGAAGCGGATGGCCTGCGGACGATGCTGTTTGAGCACATCCTTTATGGTGACGAAATTGCCAAGGCTCTTGCTCATCTTGACCCCGTCCAATGTAAGCGAGCCAGTCAGCAGCCAATAGCGGGCGAAGGTGGCGCCGAAGGCCGCTTCGGCCTGGGCAATCTCGCACTCGTTGTGCGGGAAGATGTTCTCGATGCCGCCGCCATGGATGTCGAACGTCTCACCCAGGTACTTGGTGGCCATGGCTGAGCATTCGACGTGCCAGCCAGGGTAACCCCAGCCCCAAGGCGAGGGCCAGCGCAAGATGTGGTCCGGCTCAGCCTTCTTCCAAAGCGCAAAATCCTCCGGGTAGTGTTTCTCCTCGCGCACCGCTACGCGCGTTCCCTCTTCTTGTTCCTCAATTCGCCGCCCGGAAAGCTTGCCGTACTGTGGCCATGAACGCACGTCGAAGTAGACCGAGCCATTGACCTCGTAGGCGTGTCGGGTCTCCAACAAGCGTTTGGTCAGTTCGATCTGCTCGGGAATGTGACCCGAAGCGCGCGGCGAAATGTCTGGGCGCCCCACCCCGAGTGCATCCATGTCCTCAAAGTAAGAGCGCATGTAGCGCTCCACCAATTCCATCGGTTCCAGTTTGGCGCGTGCCGCACCGCGCAGGATGCGGTCCTCCCCGGTATCCAATAGGTGCCCGACGTCGGTGATGTTCTGAACGTAGCGCACTTGGAGCCCCAGGTGGCGAAAGTAGCGCACCATGGTGTCGAAGGAGATGTAGGTTTTGGCATGGCCGATGTGGGCATAATCCTGGACGGTCGGACCGCACACATACATGTGCACCTGGCCCTCGACCAGCGGCACGAAGGGTTCCATCTTCCGCGTCAGGCTGTTGTAAACGATTAGTGCCATGAGGTCTCCCTGCGTGTGCGCCGGCCGGCGATGTGCGGCGTGACCGCTCCACTCCTCGCCGCCCCCCCGCGGGCCGGTTAGTGCGCGTTGCCTGAGGCGACCGAACTGTCGACGCGAGCGAATATCATGCGCCCGGCCGTGGTCTGCAGCACCTTGGTGACAACGACTGGAATCGTGCGGTCGATGTGGCGGCGGCCTTCGTCCACCACAACCATCGTGCCATCTTCAAGGTAACCCACGCCCTGGCCGGCTTCTTTGCCTTCCTGGATGACGCGCACCTCGATCGATTCGCCCGGGAGGAAGACCGCGCGCAAGGCATTGGCGAGCTCATTCAGGTTGAGCACGGTGACACCTTGCAGTTCGGCCACGCGGTTCAAGTTGTAGTCGTTGGTGAGAATCGGACAGCGCAGTTGCTTGGCCAGGATGACCAGCTTCTCGTCGGCCGAACGGACGTCTTCAACATCCAGGTCGGTGATGCGCAGCGGTGCGCGGCGATCTTTCTGCAGACGGTTGAGGATATCGAGACCGCGCCGTCCCCGCTGGCGGCGCATGGCATCCGCCGAATCGGCAATGTATTGGAGTTCGTTGAGCACGAAACGCGGCACGAGCAGGGTAGCCTGCAAGAACCCGGTGGCCGCCACGTCGGCCACGCGCCCATCAATGATCACGCTCGTGTCGAGCAGGATGGTGTGCCCCTCCACACCCGCTGCGGGGCTTGCGCCTGAGAAGCGCAGGCTGAGGAAGGCAAACACATCGTTCTGGCGCAGGACGAAGAGCGCCACGCCGAAGTAGCCGAACAGGGCAGCGCTCACCAGCGGCAGGAAACTGGCGAAGGGCGGAGGTAGCAGCGAGAGCGGCAGCGACACGAGCGCCCCGACGATCAACCCACCAATAAGGCCCATGAGCGCGGCGGCCAGGGTCTGTGCTGGCAGGCGGCTGAACAGCCGCCGCGCTCCGCGGATGGGGCGGGTGGTGAGGAAGGGCGTCACCACCAGTCCAAGCAACGCTCCTACCAGTGCAAACACCATCGCCCACAGTTCACGCGGGCCGGCCTCGGCCAAGACGGAGAGCGACACGCCGAGATACAGGCCGCCGATCGCAAAACCGACCATGCCGATCAGACGTGCAATGAAATCGGTGCTCATGAGTTCACTCCAAATGAATGAGGGCGGCCGGCTGGCCGCCCTCACGCGCACTCATCGGTTCATTCCCAGGGGTGCGAATCCCTCGCGACAGGCGCGAGGTGAGTTAACAACAACTTCTGGAATGACGATAGAGCGATGAGACCGGCCGCCAGGTGAGACCCAATATAATGAATGACGAAAACACACCCCAGCGTGCGCCCATCATAGCATGAGCCCCCAAGAGTGTCAAAACCATGTTGCCAAACGGGGCACCCCAACTCACCAGGCGGTCTCCAGGCGAACCATTGGCCACCCACGAGCCAAGCAGGAGTCGGCATTCCGGTCAGAGGCCGCCCTCAGACAGATCGCCCAACCGAACCTTAGGGATATGTCACAGTTAATTGCGTAAGCATAAATTCTAGCACTATCTCATGACTACGGTCCGTAGCGAAACACGCGATGCCTGGATTCGCAGGGGAATCGCGCTCGAGCCGGTTTCGACCTTGAGGCTATCCCGTTCCTTGCAGGTGGGTGTTCGGCCAGCGCCGTCATGAGGTGAGGTGGCGTGCACCAGTCCTGTGTCAACAGAGGCCATCCGCCCCTCGCGTCGCGCACCCGCCTTCTGCGGCACCTGTTGCCGCCTACGCAAGATCGCGGATCGCGCTGAGGCGCGCAGTCCGTATGCTATACTTCCCAGCCGTTCGGAGGCCGCTGTGCGTTCATCGGGGTCGGTCATTCGTTGGTTTTCCATCGCCGCATTGCTCACCGCGGTTGCATTGTCATTTGTTGAGCTGGTGGCTTATAGCCGGCAGCGCGCGCGCTTCCCGCAAGGGTTGGAGGTGGCGGGCATCCAGGTCGGCGGGCTGACACCGGAAGAGGCGGGTCAACGCTTGGTGCAGGTGTATGGCGCCCCGCTGGAGATGCACTATCAAGAGAGCGTCTTCTTCGTCCCACCTTCAGCCATGGGATTCGCCCTCGATCTCGAAACGATGCTGGCCAGCGCCGACCTGTATCGCACGGAAGGGCCGTTCTGGCCCGGATTCTGGGAGTTCCTCTGGAAGAGGCCAGGTCAAAGCAGCGCCGTCCCGCTCAAAGCAGAGTACTCGCCGACCCAACTGCGAGCCGTGCTCGAAGACATCGCCGCGCGCTACGATCAACCCGGGACGCCACCCCAGCCGATCCCCGGCACGCCGAATTTCACCGGCGGGACCCCAGGCACGGTGCTCAACCAGCCCCAGGCAGAAGAACGAATGGCCAGCGCGATGCGCTCGCCTTCCCAACGCCAAATCAACCTGCCGCTCAACTCCGGGCGCATCAGCACCCCGCCGCTCAACACGCTGCAAATCATGATCCAGCAGATTCTGCAGGTGGATGGTTTCGACGGCTTGCTCGATCTCTACCTGCTCGACCTACGCAACGCTAGCGAGTTGCACATGGTCACATTGGGCGGGGAGGATTTGCCGCGCGAGCCGGATGTGGCCTTCTCCGCCGCCAGCATCGCCAAGATCGGGATCATGGTCGGCGTCTACCGCTACCTGGGGTCGGATCTCGACCCCGAAGCCGCGCGCTGGCTGGAGGAAATG
>JBGOXY010000164.1:0-5240 GCA_041479415.1 Anaerolineae bacterium | reverse complement strand
CGGTGCGTGCAGTAATCTCAATGCGCTCGGTCACATCGAAGGCCGTGTTCAGATCACGCGCAACGACGAACAAGCCGTGGCCGGGGACGATCGTGGCAGCCGCATACGGCGTGCGTTGATTCCCAAAGGCGGCCAACGCCTCCGCCACGTTTTCGGCCAGGAGTGAAGTGTGTGTGGGAGCGTAGCGCGCGATGCCAACCGGCCCCAAACGCTGGACGTATTCGAGCACCGGTGGCACAGGAAGGCCGACGGCCGCAAACACAAGTGCGTTGGGCGCGTGACTGTGAACCACTGCGCCGGCCGTGGCGAATTGCCCGTAGAGTCGCAAGTGGACCTGCGCCTCTCGCGAGATCTCGCCCTCACCCTCCAACTTCCGGCCATCCAGCGCGAGCAGGAGCACCTGCTCGGGGCGAAGGTCCCAATGCCAGCGGCCGCCGGCGTACATCGGCGTCATGCAGATGCAACCGCCTACACGGGCGCTGATATTGCCGCCGGCCGTGTCGGTGAGGTGGCGTTGATAGAGAAGACGCCCAAGATCTGCTATCCGAGCGCGGGCCGGTGCGATTTCGTCAGGCATCGAGAAGATCCTCAGCGCGGTATTTCGGGAGGCAGTGCGCGCAGCTTCGCCGCCGGTGTGCGAGCCGCCGATGTTCCACTCAGCCAACTGTACCATCCCGCGACCGTTCTGCCAAAAGGCCGCCTCGAGAGCCCGCTGACCTCGACGGGCCGATGAATGTACGAGTTGCGCAGGACGGCCTCTCCGATCCGGGATCCAGTTCGAGTTTGACTTAGGTCACACACAATGCTGGCCAGCCAGGGTATGCTTATGGGGCAGCTCGCCACTCGGTGCGGGCGAAGCCTGCAACCGGCACGGCATTTCCGACAAGACTGAGGTGAGCTGGTGGCAACCCGACAGATCGTGCGTATCGACGAGGCGCTGTGCGATGGATGCGGGGCGTGTGTCACTCCGTGTGTGGAGGGAGCCATCGCCCTGGTGGACGGCAAGGCCAAGGTGCTGCGCGAGGAGTTGTGCGACGGGGCGGGGTTCTGCCTCGGCATCTGCACGACCGGCGCATTGAGCGTGGAATTGCGCGAGGCGCCGCAATTCGACGCGCTGGCCGCGGCTGCATCGCACGACGGCCACGAGCCCCGTTTCATTCGGCAGACGTGTTTCTTGTGCGGGCAGAGCGAGGAAGACCGCGTCTTGCTTCCCTGCCGCCGAGGCGGGCAGAGTCTGTGGGTCTGCACCCACTGCCTCCCCGAGTTGATCCACGGACGGTGAATATGTACGACGCCTTCAGTTCGGATTACGATCGGTTTGTCGATTGGCCCGGACGGCTGAAGCTCGAGCTGCCTTTCTTGCTCAGCCAACTTAGCGAGACGGGCACACGCCGGGTGCTGGATGCGGCTTGCGGAACAGGTCGGCACGCGATCGCGCTCGCCCAATGCGGATTCGCTGTGGCGGGGGCCGATTTGAGCGCGAGCATGGTCGCGCGAGCCACGGCCAACGCGCGCGAAGCCAAGGTGACGGCAGAATTCAGGCAGGCGGGATTCGGCGAGTTGGCGTCGGCCTTCGGCCGAGCCTCATTCGATGCCATCGTTTGTCTCGGCAACTCCCTGCCGCACGTGCTCGATCCGTCGCACCTGACCAGGACGCTGGACGATTTCGCGGCCTGCCTGCGCCCGGACGGCATGCTGATCGTCCAGAACCGCAACTTCGATGCGGTGCTCGCCTCCCGCCAGCGCTGGATGGAACCACAGATGCACCGCGAAGGCGAGCGCGAGTGGCTCTTCGTGCGTTTCTACGATTTCGACCCGGACGGATTGCTCACCTTCAACATCGTGACGCTACGGCGCGAGGCAAACGCATCCTGGGAGCAAGCGACGCTCTCGACGCGGCTGCGGGCGCAGCCTCAGGCCGAGCTTGCGCGGGCTTTCGCGCAGTCCGGGTTTGCATTGCTCGCCTTCTTCGGGGATATGTCCGGGTCGGCGTTTGACGAAGTGTCGAGCGGCAATTTGGTCATCGTGTGCCGGACAAATAAGCGCAGCGCCTGACGCCGATTGGGCAGGCGAACCTTGCCATTCCGGGCTACGGCAATGCCATGGCTATTTCGTCAACGCCATCCAGGCGCGGCCCTTGTTGGGGCACGCCATAGCGTGCCCCGACGATCATTGCGAGGATTATTCTGCGATCAAGCAGTGCAACGCACCGAGACATTCGTGATCGGTCCATAGTTCGGACCGGCTCTCGAATTGCTGCACCTCGCAGGAGTTGGCTCGCCACAACGGCGCTCTCACCCGTCACAAGAATCGGGATACACAGCGGGAGGTGCGGGCGGTTATGGCATGAATTGGCGCACTTTCGAAGTAAAATGGAACCAGAGTCCACTATGAATACAGCCATCCCGGAAGCCGAACAACTGTATTGGAGTGTCTTCGAAACCGCCAGTGACGGGGTACTGATCACCGACCTGGAGACCGGCAACGTGCTGGCCGCCAACCCCGCCGCGGCACAGATGCACGGATATGCCCGCGAGGCTTTTCGCGGCTTGACACTGCAAGGACTGATCCATGGCAAGAGCTTGCCCTCATTCGCAGACCTTCCTCAGATCATTCAGGGGGGCGGCGTGTTCGAAATGGTTGCGCAGCATGTTCGGCGCGACGATTCGCTGTTCAGCGTCGAGTGGCGCGCAGTGGCATTCAAGTACCGTGGCCGCACCTGCGCGTTGGCAGTTCTGCGCGATGTGAGCAGCCGGCTCCAGGCGGAACGCGAGTTACAGCATCGAGCGGGAGTACGCGCCCACGAACAATCCATCCTTCTCGAAATCTCCCAGACCTTGGCCTCCACATTAGAGCTTAGGCCAGGTCAGATCCTTGAACAAGTGGGGGTAGTCGTCAAATACACGCACGCTGCCCTCTTCACACTGGAAGATACGACGCTGGTGGCGGTGGCAATGCGCGGGACCGAGCGGCTGGAGATGTCTGTGCCTTTCCGCATCCGGCTGAACGGCAAGCAAACACTCGAGGCGCTCTTCAACGGGCACCACCCCATCCGCATTGCAGATTTGTGGAGCGACGAACCTTCCGCGAAGTTCTTGCGCACGCTTCTGAAGGATGATTTCGCGGCCCTGCTGGATGGCGTACAGTCCTGGATGTGGGTGCCGCTGGCGGTGAAGAACCGCCTTTTCGGCGGCATAGGCATCGCTCACGCGGAGCGGGATTACTTCACCGCGCACGATGCCGACCTGGCGATGACCATCGCCAACCAGGTGGCGGTGACACTGGTCAACGCGGAGTTGAATGAACGTGCTCAGGCGCACGCCGCGCTGCAAGAACGCCAGCACTTGGCGCAAAGCCTGCACGATGCCGTCAACCAGTCGCTTTTTTCCGCTGGGCTCATTGCCGAAGTGTTGCCACGCCTGTGGGAGCGGGACCCGGATGAGGCGCGCCGGTCGCTGGAGGACCTGCGCCGCCTGACGCGCGGCGCGTCGGCCGAGATGCGCGCGCTTCTGGCCGAACTGCGTCCATCCACCCTGACCGACTCCGAATTGAGCGACTTGCTGCGCCTGCTGGGCAACGCCTTCACCGGGCGGACGAATATCCCGGTGGCCGTGACGGTGGACGGCGCAGGCAGCCTGCCGGCCGAAACGCAGGTGGCGCTCTACCGCATCTGCCAGGAAGCGATGAACAACATCGCCAAACACGCCAAAGCCAGCCAGGTGGCGGTTGACTTGCGTTATACACCCGGGGGGCTGGAACTTCACATTCGCGACAATGGCCGCGGGTTTGGCACTGCCGAATTGACGCCTGCCGGTCACTATGGGCTGAGCATGATGCGTGAGCGCGCCGAAGCGGTGGGCGCCGTGCTGACGACCACCAGCCACCCGGGTCAGGGGACCGAAATTATCATTCACTGGGGAGGACAGGAGGGTCCATGACCGCAGCCCTATCCCAACCCATTCGCGTCATGCTGGTTGACGACCACCCGATGGTGCGCCGCGGACTCGCAACCATCTTAAGGGTCTTTGACGATCTGCAACTGGCAGGCGAAGTCGAAAGCGGCGAAGCGGCCATCCAACTCTGTGCTGAGGTCTTGCCGGATGTGATCCTGATGGATATGGTTCTGCCGATGATGGACGGAGCGACAGCGACGCGCGCCATCCGCCAGCAGTATCCGCAAGTGCAAGTCATTGCGCTGACCAGCTTCAAAGAGGGAGACCTTATCAAGAACGCGCTGGAAGCCGGAGCCATTGGCTATCTGCTCAAAGATGTCTCGGCCGACGAGCTTGCCGGTGCCATCCGTGCCGCACACGCCGGGCGTGCTACTCTGTCTCCCGATGTGGCCCAGGTCATCGTCCATGCCGCGGCCCAGCCGCCAAAGCCCGGCCTCGATCTGACGGAGCGCGAGCGCGACGTGTTGGCCTTGATGGTCGAAGGTTTGAACAATACACAGATTGCCGGAAAACTGACCGTCAGCCCATCCACAGTCAAATCCCACGTCAGCAATATTCTCACCAAGTTGGCTGTGTCCAGCCGCACCGAAGCCGTGACCCTGGCATTGCGGCACGGACTCGTCACCTGACGCCCGTCTTTCCCTCCCCCAAGTGGCGGAGACAGACACTCCCCGGCCGACGGATGTGGCCGGGGAGCCTTTGTTGTACGCTGAGTTCATGACCCGCGTGTATTTGGCCGATTCTCAACGCGAAGAGCGCTCCGCCCTTCGCCTACTCCTTCTGGATCTAAAGATGGAAGTAGTTGGCGAAGCGGCCGATTGGTCAACCACGCTAGCTCAGGCACCCATCAGCCGGACAGATATGTTGTTGGTTGATTGGGATTTACTCCCCAGTGCCCCAACAGGGGCGCTAGACGAACTCCGCAAGGCCTGCCCGGTCGCGCTGGTCATTGTCCTCATCAGCCATTTGGACGCCCGCCAGCAAGCCGCACTCTCCGCTGGCGCGGATGCGTTTATCAGCAAAGATGAGACCCCTGAGCGCGTTGCCGAACGCCTGCGAACCGTCGCTGCGAGCGTTCCGGCTGGTTGATACCCCCGGATAGCGGGAAGGATCTGAAAAACCGGCGCACTATGCTGCCCCGAGCGCCGGTGTGAACTGGGACAGCTCATTCAAAGGACCGGGAGGAACGAGACATGAACAAAGATGTGTTCGAAGGCAAGTGGAAACAAATCCGAGGCGAGGCCAAAGCGTGGTGGGGCAAACTCACCGACGACGATCTGGATCGGG
>JBGOXY010000163.1:0-5274 GCA_041479415.1 Anaerolineae bacterium | reverse complement strand
GTCGCTGTGGGGGTGGTGGTGGGCTGGGTTGTGGGGGTGGTTGTGGCGTTTTGTGCGGGGGGGTGGGTGGGGGTGAAGGTAGCGATGAGCCCGGCCCATTGCGCGCTCTCGCCGCAGCCCGCAACCGTCAAACCGATCGCGATGCTGGCAATGAGAATCCCCGTTCGCCTCCAGCCGACTCTGTTCAGCCGAGGCCTGGGCCTCCCGGTGGACCGCCAGAGCGGATTGACCCGTTCTTGAGTGGGCGATCGTGCCGCGCGTCCGGGCGAGTTCATCCTTGGCCAGGTGTGCCCATCGAAAGGCCCGTGCCGCCGCGGCGCACCATGATGACCTCCGCCAAGATGCTGACCGCAATTTCCTCCGGTGTCTCGGCATGCAACTCAAGCCCGATGGGCGAATGCACTCGGGCGATAGCCTCAGCGGGCGTTTCCAGCTCGGCCAGCGCCTGGGAGGTTGTTATCCAGCGCCGCCTGGAACCGATAACGCCCACGTACGCAGTGGGCGCCGCGAGCAACGCCGGCAGCCCCTCCACATCCACGTCGACGTTGCGTGTTGCCAGCACGACATAGGTATCCCGGTCGAGGCTCCAGCGCGAAGGAATTTCCCGCATCGCGCAGACAAGGTACACGTCAGCCCCGGGAAGCGCCTCTGGCGTGCACAATTCGGCGCGGTCGTCCGACACGACGACGAAGAAGCCAAGCTGCTTGCCGAGGCGGGCCACAGCTCGCCCAACGTGGCCCGCCCCGACAACCACCAGGGTGACGAGCGGACGGATGGGGTCAATGAAGATGTCGGCGGTGCCGCCGCACTGCCCAGGATCGCCCTCGGCGGGGTTGCTGAGCTCATAGTGGACCGTACGCGGCGCGCGCTCGCGAAGCGCTTCGGCCGCCTCGGCGCACACGCGGCTCTCCATTTCGCCCCCGCCGACCGTTCCGAGCGTCGAGCCATCCGCATAGATAAGCATCTTGGCGCCAACGTGGCGCGGCACGGATCCGCTGGCCGCAACGACTGTCGCCAGGGCAACGGCGATCCCTTTTCGGTCGGCTTCCGCCAAAGCTGCGAAGAGGTTATCCATGCACTCCATTCGCACGCACGCTGGGTTGAATGGCCCGCCGGGAGACGATGAAGTATAGCGCCATCGGCTTGCGCCCCAACCCGCGCGACGAGCACGCCGGATCCTCGTCATGCGTCACGATCCGCACAAAACACGGCTTTGCCATTCGCGGACTCAGGACCAAGGTCAACAAATAGGGTCTAAGACGGCCGCATCCCCGCTTCTATATGGAAGCGAGGCGCACTCATCCGGCGCTTCTCAGCGCTCGCCACACTCGCTCGGGCGTGGCCGGGATTTCGTTGACCCATGCTCCGACCGCATCGTGGATGGCATTGACGACCGCCGGGGCGACGCCATCCATGGGGATTTCTGCGACGGCTTTGACGCCGAAAGGATGACTGGGCTCGAACGTCTCGACGAAAATCGTCGTGAGGTCGGGCATTTCATTAGCGGTGAGGAGGTGGTAGTCGCGCAAGTCGCGCACCATCGGTTTGCCGAGCGAGTCATAGCGCATCTCTTCGCACACGGCGTAGCCCAACGCCTGGGCCATACCGCCCTCCACCTGGCCCGAGGCCGTTAGCGGGTTGACAATGACTCCCGAATCCACGGCCATCACCAAGCGTTCGACGCGCACCTCGCCGGTCTGGGTATCGACCACCACCTCGGCGAATTGGGCTGCGAAGGGCGGCGGCGAAACGGGCGACATGAACGAAGCCACGGCCATGATTTGGCGCTGGTTGGAATGGTGCAATGAGCGCAGCGCGATATCCGCCAGCGTGAGACACCGCCCGTCCGGCGCGGCGGCCGTGCCTCGCTCCAATCGGATCTCCTTCGGCGCGACGAGTGGCCCCTTCTCGCCCCACACCTCGCTCGCTACCTCTCGAATCTGGTCGGCGACTTGCTGCGCGGCTTTGACCACCGCCGCCCCCGAAACATAGGTCGTCGACGAAGCGTAGGCGCCCTTGTCGAAGGGCGTGAAGTCCGTGTCGGACGAGTAGACGATTATGTCCTCGACCGAACAGCCAAGGACTTCGGCCGCCATCTGCGCCAACACAGTATCGGACCCCGTGCCCAGGTCGGTGGCACCGACCAGCAGGTTGAAGGATCCGTCATCGTTGATCTTGAGCGAAGCCCCACCCATGTCGAGGTAGGGTATCGCCGTGCCTTGCATGACAAGGGCCGCCCCCACCCCGCGCCGCAAGTGAGGCTGTCCGGCCGAGGCGCGCCAGGCTGCGTTGCCGCGCTTGTCCTCCCACTGTATGGCTTGAGCACCCTCCCGCGCGCATTCTTCCAACGCGCAGGTCTGGATGTACTCGGGGCGCGGCTCGCGGCCCTCCGACCAGGCGAGTGAGAACGGATGCAATTCGCCGGCGCGTACGGCATTCCTGAGGCGGAATGCGATCGGGTCCATGCCCAGCGCATGAGCGATGCGTTCCATGTGGACATCCACAGGGAAGAAGCCCTGCGGGACGCCGTAGCCGCGAAAGGCTCCCGAGGGCGCCGTGTTGGTGTAGACCACGTCCGCATAGAAGTGGATGTTAGGCGATTGGCGGTAGACCCCATCCCCCACGTAGAGCGCCATCGCCTTGTGCCCGGTATTCCCGGTCACCGTCAGGCCGTGGCAGCCGTAGGCGCCGGTATCGGAGATGACGTACATCTCATTTGCCGTGATGCTGCCGTCGCCCGCCACGCCGGTGCGCATGCGCACGCGCATCGGGTGTCGCGAGCGCGAGGAAACGAATTCCTCTTCGCGCGTGTATTCGAAGCGAACCGGCCGACCGGTGGCAATCGTCAGATGCGCCGCCACATCCTCGATGAGGACTTCCTGCTTGCCGCCAAACCCTCCGCCGATGCGGGGCTTGATCACCCGGATGCGCTTGGGCGGAAGGCTGAGCACCGGAGCCAGGATGCGCCGCACATGGAACGGCACCTGGGTCGAGGTGCGAATCACCAGCCGGTCGTCCTCGTCCCAATAGGTCACCACGGCATGCGGCTCGATGGATGCCTGCTGCACTTTGGGGACCAGGTACTCGGCTTCAAAGATCCGCTCCGCCTCGTCGAAGCCCTTACCGGGATCGCCGATACGGATGTCGAGGTGGGCTGCGAGATTGCGTGATGGATCCGATTCGCCGAAGTTGACGAACTCGGCTTCATCGTGGATGCGCGCGGCACCGGGGTCCATGGCCCGCCGAGGGTCAAGGACGGCCGGCAACTCCTCATACTCCACCACGATCAGGCCCAATGCTTCGCGAGCGATCGCCTCGCTTTCAGCGGCGACGAACGCGACGCGGTCCCCAACGTAGCGGACTTTGGAATCAAGCGAGAACATGTCCAGCGGTCCGGGAATCGGGTCTGACTGCCCGGCCGTCGAATACACTACCCGGGGAAGGTCCTTGTAGGTGAGCACCGCCGCAACGCCAGACAGCCGGCGCGCGCGGTCGACCTCGATGCGCTTGATGCGCGCGTGGGCCACCGGGCTGTACAGCACTTTGGCGATCAGCATGCCTCGCAGCTCGATGTCGTCGGCGAAAGCCGGTTTGCCCTGGACGAGTTTGAGGCCGTCCACCTTGGGCGCCGGTTGGCCCACCGATTGATACGCGGCCGCCTGCGGCGTCAGGCGCAGCGTGGGCAGCGTCTGAGTCAAGACAGGCAGGGCGCCGGGCGTGCCGCCGGCTGCGCTCCCCGGACGTGAGCCAGGCGCGGTTTCCGAATGCGGGAGGAGATCCACCGGAATCGGTCGCGCCTCGAGCGGCGGCAGTACTTCGCCGCGCATGCGCGCCGCAGCACGCATCACCGCCTGCACCGGTTTGACATATCCCGTGCAGCGGCACAAGACTCCCGAGAGGGCTTCGCGCACATCCTGTTCGCCCAGCGGCTGCGGCGATCCGCCGGGGGAATAGCCTTTCGCGTCGAGCAATTCCTTCGCCGCCAGGAGCATGGCCGGCGTGCAATAGCCGCATTGGATGGCGCCGACTTCGACGAAGGCCTCCTGCAGCGGGTGCAGGCCGGGGGTCGACTTCCAGCCTTGCGCAGCGAGGTTGCCCAACCCCTCGGTGGTGAGGATGTGCTTGCCCTCGGCTTGCACCGCGAGCAAAGCACATGAGTTGACCAGCCGGCCATCCAAGAGCACTGCACAGGCGCCGCAGTCACCCGTCTCGCAGCCGTGCTTCACACTCCAGAAGCCGGACGCGCGCAAGGCGTGCAGCAACGTGGTGCTGCCATCGACCTCCACCTCGACCGGACGCCCGTTAATTGTCAGGCTAATCTTCATCGCATCCTCAAATCGGGCCAGCAGCGCCCAACCCAACGCACTTCAGCGATGCTAGGCGCCCGCCGAAAGAAGTTGTGCAAGCGCGCGCCGGATTAGGACAGGCGCTACCGCTGTACGGTACTCGGCCGTCCCGCGGATGTCGTCGACCCAGGCCGCATGAATGAGTTCCCCCGCAGCCTGCACCGACTGTTCGAGATGGGCGAGGGCCACCCCTTCCATCATGCGCGCCGCGCGGGGTTGCATCGCGAGAGGCTGCCCGGCGCCCGCGAGGACGACCCGCACATTGCTGAGCCGCCCGCTTGTGACATTGGCTGCAGCGGCAACGCACGCGATGGGCCGATCGGCCGGGGAGCGGGCGACATCGACATAGGCCAGTGATTGCTTCAAATCCCACGATGCCCCGGTGATCAGCTGGACAGGCTTGCGCCCGGTGCCCCTCCGGCGCAGCCATCGGTCGAGCGCCTCGCCGACCTTCCCGGGCTCGAGCGCCACTTCCGCGCCGAGAGCGAGCAAACAGGCGAGCAGCGGTCCAGGTTCGCGTACAGCCAGGGCCCCGCCAAGCGTTGCCTGCTGACGCAAGTTGCGATTGGTTTCGCGCCGAACCGCCGTCCGCAGCGCCGGCGGAATGCGCGAGCTGGTGGCGATCTGGGCCAGCGTCGTCATCGCGCCCGCCTCACAGCGGCCACCCTTCACGCGGATTTCAGCCAACGCCAACTCCGAGAGATCGACCAGAACTTTGGCCGACGGGGGTACGAGACTCACATGCGTGCCGCCGCCGAGAGGCAGCGCACGTGGAGACGGCCGCGCCAAGATGCGCAGCGCCTCGCGCATTGTCGAAGGCTTGACCATCTCAATCATCGGGTCGGCCATCCGGGTAGACCTTCCATCCTAGGCGATCGGCCTCGGAGAGGTCGCTCTCCGAATGCGGCGAATGAGCCAGAAGCACATT
>JBGOXY010000162.1:0-5274 GCA_041479415.1 Anaerolineae bacterium | reverse complement strand
TGGATGCGCCGCTGGTGATTGCATGGCTCGAGAAACTGGGCGCCATGTTCGACAAAGAGCCGGACGGTACGCTGCGCACCATCCACGGCGGCGGCACAAGCCGCAAGCGCATGCACGCCGCGCGCGACTACTCGGGCGCCGAGATCATGCGCACGCTGCGCGACGAAGTGCGCTCGCGCGCCGGCGACACGCCTGGAATCGCCGTGTGGGAGTTCCGCCCCGCGGTCGAACTCGTGCTGGATGTGCACGGGCAGGTGGCCGGGGCGCTGCTCAGGGATCTGGACACTCAGCGCTTGCTGTTGGTGCGCGCGAAGGCAGTGGTCGTGGCCACAGGGGGCAGCGGACGCTTGCACTACCAGGCGTTCCCCACCACCAACCACTATGGCGCGACGGGCGATGGCCTGGTGTTGAGCTACCGAGTGGGTGCGAAGCTCAGTTTCATCGACACCATGCAGTACCATCCCACCGGGGCCGCCTTCCCCGAACAAATCCTAGGTCAATTGGTCACCGAGAAAGTCCGCGGGCTGGGCGCCCAGGTCTGCAACGTCGACGGGGAGCAGTTCGTCTATCCGCTCGAGACGCGCGACGTCGAGGCGGCAGCCTTCATCCGTGAATGCGCGGAGAAGAAGCGCGGCGTGTCGACGCCGACCGGGCAGCCTGCCGTGTGGCTCGACTCGCCGTTGATCGAAATGCTCAAGGGACCGGGAACGGTGGCGCGTGAGTTGCCAGCCATGATGCGCCAATACCGGCGTTTCGGAATCGACATGAGCCAGGAACCGATACTGGTCTACCCCACTTTGCATTACCAGAATGGCGGGGTGGCCATCCGCGCGGATGGAAGCACGGCCGTGCCCGGGTTGTATGTGGCGGGCGAGGCGGCGGGCGGTATCCACGGCCGCAATCGGCTCATGGGCAATAGCCTGCTCGATATTTGCGTTTTCGGCCGGCGCGCAGGTCGGGCGGCCGCGGAGTGGTCGCACTCGGCCCAGCCTGCGACGCCGACCCTGGCCCATCTGACCGAATGGACGACGATGAGGCGCGCGGCGGGCCTGGCCGATGGGGCCGCATCGCCGATCATCCTTCCGGACTACACGCGGCATGTGACCGCGGCCGAGGCGCAAAACCCATCGTGACAATCGTGACCGGACGTGCGGGTCCGCTCCCCGACGGGGGCGAACTGGTGGCGATTGCCTGCAGCGGCGACGACGGCGCGACGCAGCGCATGCTCGAGCGCCTCGGCTCGCCCAATAAGTCGATCCAGTCCGCGCTCAGCCAGGCCATCCGTCGCACCGCGCCCCCTGGGTTGTGGCGGCGGCTGCTGGATCATCTCGCCCACGAAAACCTCGCCGAGCCGGGCGCGGGGGCCTGCCCAGCTGAACTGCCCGCGTCTCTAAATCGATCGAGCGCCATCGTCAGGCTTTTCGTGGAAGAAGACTCGCTCTCTGCAGCGACGCGCCAGGCCGTCTTGCTCGAGGGGTTGCGCGATCCGTGCGGCGAGGTGCGTGTCACGGCCGCCTCCTTGCTCGGCATGTGCGGCGATGCGCGAGCGGTCGATCTGCTGCTTGATGCGGTTCATTCGGCTGTACCAAGCGTGGGTGCCCGCGCGGTGGATGCACTGGGGGTCTTGCGTCTCGACGACTCGGCCCCGGCATTGGTCGACGCCCTGCGCTCCGAAGACGAACTGCTGCATCATGCAGCCACCCGCGCTCTTTCTGGGTTTGGCCCGGGTGCAGTGCCCGCGCTGGCCGGTGCTCTGCGTGCTCCGCAAGAACACGTCCGCTGGCATGCTGCGCGCGCGCTGGGCCAGATCGGCCATGCCTCCGCCGCCGATGCGCTGGCCGGCGCGCTCGGCGACCCGGACAGCAATGTCCGTTTTGCCGCGGCCGAGGCGCTGGCTGAGATCGGCTCCGAGGCCATCCCCAGCTTCCTGGAAAGATTGGCACGCCACGCGGCCTCCGAGGCCATACGCCAGTCCTCGCGCCACATGATCCACAGCGTGCACCAGGACGATCTCAAGGCGCGGCTGCAGCCCTTGCTCGACGTGCTCTACGCTCCCGGCGCGGGCCCAAAGGTTCAGATCATCGCGGCTCGCCTTTTGCAGACGTGGCGTAACACATCCTGACCGCGGACGGACAACGAAACTTTTGAGCCGGACGTGAGTGCGAGGTGCCCCGCGCCCCGGGTGTGGCCGCGCCATGCCCGCTGTTTATGATTCTGCTATCATCCACACCATCACAATGGAGGGCCTTAGGAATGGAAGATCTCTTCGATGCGATGCGCAACAGTATTGTTGAGGGGGAACCGGAGGAGGCAGAGCGACTGGCGCGCGAAGCCCTGACCCGCGGCGTGGACCCGATGGAAGCATTGAGTCGCGGGTTTCTGCCCGGCGTCAATCAGGTGGGGGAGGGCTTTGGCTGCGGCGATTTGTTTCTGCCCGATCTGGTTCGTGCCGGAGCCGCGATGAAGGCGGCGGTGCGAGTCCTCGAACCCGAAATGACCCGTCGCGGCACGGTGCGCGAGGTGACGGGTCGGGTCGTGCTGGGGACGATCAAGGGCGACATCCATGAAATTGGCAAGACGCTCGTCGGGACCCTGCTCAGCGCCAACGGATTCGAGGTGCATGACCTGGGAGTGGACGTGGCGCCCGAGCTCTTCGTGCAGAAGGCACAAGACGTGGGTGCAGACCTGATCGGGGTTTCGGCGTTGCTCACGACGACCATGGCCGGGCAACGATTGGTCGTAGAGGCGGCCGACAAAGCCGGACTGCGTCCGAAGGTTCGAGTGATTGTCGGCGGGGCTCCGGTCACGAAAGAATGGGCCGCCGAAATCGGTGCCGACGGATTCTCGGAAGACGCGGCAGGAGCGGTGACGCTTGCCAAGAGACTCCTGGGTCGCGCATGAGCATCCTATCGATCTCTCACCCCAAACTGCGCCTGGAAGTTCTTTCGGCGGAGGACGTGCGCCGCATCCACACCGCCACGCTCGATCTGATCGAGACGGTCGGAGTCAAAATGCCCTCCGCTCGGGCTCAGGAGATCGTCGCCTCTCACGGCGGGACGGTCGACGCGGCCACCGGCATCGTTCGCATTCCGGGCGCGGTGATCGAGCAGGCGCTGGCCAAAGCGCCGCACGCCTACACGCTGGCGGGTCGCGACCCGGCCCTCGACCTTCCGATGGACGGGCAGCATTGCCATCTGGGGACTGACGGTTGCGGCGTGGAAGTGATCGACCCCGCGACCGGGTCGCGCCATCGCTCGACGCTGGCGGACGTGCGCGACGCAGCGCGTGTGGCCGACAGTCTGGAGGCCATCGCGTTCCATTGGACCCCGATCTCCGCGCAGGATCGGCCGCCGGAGAGCCGCTCGTTGCACGAACTGCTGGCCATCTGGTCGGTGAGCCACAAGCACGTGCAGACCGAGTCGATCGTCAATGAGCGCGAGGCCCGGGTTGCGGTCGAGATGGCCGCCGCGCTGGCCGGCGGCCGCGAGGCGCTGCGCCGGCGCCCGATCCTGTCGATCATGCAGTGCACCCTCCCGCCGCTGGCTCAGGATGGCGGCAGCCTGGAGGCAGGCCTAATGGCGGCGGAAGCCGGCTTGCCGGTGGGCTACATGACCATGACCTCCTGCGCCTCGACCGGCCCGGCCACGCTGGCCGGGACGCTCACCGTGGGTAACGCCGAAGTCGTGAGCGCATTGGCGCTCATGCAGATGGCCTTCCCCGGTGCGCCGGTATTCTATGCGGCCGCTCAGACCGCGATGGACTTACGTTCCGGTGCCTATACCGGCGGCGGGCCGGAGGATTTCCTCTTCGGCGCGGCAACCAATCTGCTGGCGGATTTCTATAACGTGCCACTCTCGATGGGCGCCTTTGCCACGGGTGCCAAGGAACCGGGTTGGCAGAGCGCCGTTGAGAATGCGCTCTCATCTTTCATGGCCGTATCGACTTGGTCCGACATGCTGCTCGGAGCCGGGCTGCTGCATGGCTCGCGCATCCTCTCGTATGAGATGATGCTGCTGGACGCGGAGATCTGGTCGATCCTGTGCGCGATGAGCCGCGGCATTACGGTGGACGATGAGACTCTTGCGCTTGAGGCCATCCGCGAGGTCGGCCCGGGCGGCAATTTCCTGGCCCACCGCCACACCAAGAAGCATATGCGCGAGCTGTGGCGCCCGACGTACTTCGATCGCCGTCCCTTCTCTGAATGGGAGACAAAGCGCGATGGTGCCGTCTCCTGGGCCAATGTCAAGGCGCGCGAGATCCTGGCCACGCACAACCCCGAGCGGTTGGCACCCGCCGAGCGTGAAGAACTCGGACGAATGATCGCGGCCGTTGAAAAGCCCTGATCGGCTGCACCGGCTTCATTGCTCACGGAGCAAGGCGTCATCCCGGCAGGCAATCCAGACCAGGCGGAGGCACGTATGCCCCTTCTGCAATTGATGAACAGTCAGATGGTAAACCGGGTTGTGCAGGAAGCCTTCGAGATTCTCGAGACGATCGGGGTTGAAGTCCAGGATGAGGAGGCCGCGCGGTTGCTGGGCGAGAACGGAGCCCGCCCGGATAAGAACCGCCGCCGGATGTGCTTGCCCGAGGCGCTCGTCCGCAAAGCGTTGGCGACTGTTCCTTCCTCTTTCGAGCTCTATGCAGCGGATGGCACGCCCGCCGTGCACTACGGGGAGGACCGAGTTCACTTCGACCCAGGCTCGTCGGCGGTGCACGTGCTGGATGGAGCGACGCACGAACACCGCAACGCACTGACTCAAGATCTGGTCGACCTGGTCAAGGTGGCGGACATGCTCCCCGAGTACGCGGCCCAGAGCACGGCCGTCAATTGTGCCGACGTACCGACAGCGATCGGCGATATGTACCGTCTCTACCTGGTCTTGCTGCACTCGCCCAAACCGGTGGTGACCGGTGCCTTTGGGCTGCCGACCCTCGGGCGAATGCGCGATATGCTGCTCGCCGTTGCCGCCGATACGCCTCAGGCACGCCAGCGGGCGGTTTTCGACGTCTGCCCATCTCCGCCGCTCAAGTGGACCGGCTTCGCAGCCGGCAACTTGCTCTTCCTCGCGCGTGAGCGAATCCCCGCAGAGATCATCTCAATGCCGCTGGCCGGCGCGACGGCACCGGCGACGTTGGCCGGATCGATTGTGCAACACGCCGCCGAGACTCTGGCCGGCATCACTTTGCACCAGTTGGCGGGCCCGGGGGCTCCCATCGTCTGGGGTGGGGCGCCGGCCATCTTCGACATGCGCTACGGCACTACCCCCATGGGGG
>JBGOXY010000161.1:0-5277 GCA_041479415.1 Anaerolineae bacterium | reverse complement strand
TCATCGAATCCATGCCGGCCAAGATCCGCGACCTTCACCAGCGGCTGACCGCGCTTGGCTCAGCGGCCGAACTCGAGGTGGATGGCGGCGTGAACTACCAGACGGCGCCGATGATCGCGGCAGCCGGGGCCAACGTCTTGGTGGCAGGGTCATCGGTGTTTGGGGCGAAAGAGGGGATCGCCAAGGCGATCGCCGAGATCCGACGGCGGGCCGAGAGCGGCCGCTCATCGTAGCCTCCGTCGGACTGGCTGCCAATCCGGCCACGCCAAGCTATCCAAAGGCACCCCCCAGGGCCCGCGCCCTGGGGGGTGCCTTGTCATCCAGTTGTTGCCCCGTGTGATCCGTTAGTGCAGCCGGTCCGTCAGATCGGCGAGCGTTCCATTGATGTAAGCAGCCACAGCCTCGTCAACGGAGGTCAGATCGGTCACAATTGGCCGGATGCCGCGGGCCTGGATGCTCTGGTATGCACCTCGGCCCATTCCGCCGCACAGGAGAACCTCGCAGTCGGCGATGGCCTCGGACATGCGCAAGTGACGGTCGTGAGCCTGTGGTCCAAGACCATGGCCATGGCCGGGTTCGTCGTGGTGCTCTTCTCCGCCAAACTGCGCATGACCCAGTTTGTCTCGCATCTCGCGCTGGGTGATCTTGCCGTCTTCGATCGTGAGTACCAGGTAGTAGGGGGCTCGCCCAAAGTGCTGGCTGATCTCGTGTCCATCATCCGTAATCACAGCGACCTTCATTCGTTTCTCCTTCACCTCAGGATTTGTCGCCAGATGACGTTGGTCTCTGGCGAGAGAGGCAATCGGCTTTCCAGCAACGATAGCCCATGATTACCAAGCCTGCCATCACCAACGCGAGGGCGCTCAGCGCCGCCAGGCGCCAGGGCTCGAGCAAACCAGCGGACGCCGTAAAGGAGCCCGCCGTAGGCGGGGGATTCGCCTGTGCGGAGGTCGAGGTTGCGGCCACCGTAGGGTGGAATTGCCGAACACCCGCGCGGGCGATGAATGCCGCAATCCGCTGATCGGAATCCTCCGCATGGCAGCCGACGCACGTGGTCGGTTGTTCATCGAGCGGGATGGCCACCATGCCCGCGTGGGCCGCCTCGGCTGTCGTCGCTTGCGGATCGCCCACATGGCAACACGAGCAACTCATCTCCTGTGCACACAGACAAAACCATTTGCCCGTGTCGTGGAGCTGGTAAAGATCCTCGTGACAGGCAACGCAGCCCTCGGGCGGTGGCGGAGTAGCGGAGGCCATGACCGGGCTGGGGCTAGCCGTCAACGCGGCTGCGCCCGCCAGTGCCAGCGCCACATTCAACACCACTCTTACTCGATTGCTCATGACGCACCTCCCCCGGCATACACACTTCCGGGCGGAGCAGCTGCCTCCCGGGCTATCCCGAAGGAAATTCCATTGGCCGCGGTTCCGCTTCGGATGGACACATAATGAGCAGCGAGCGGGCCTCGCGATCCGTTTCATTCTTCCAGCGGTGGGGCATCTGTCCCTCAAAGACCAGGCTGTCGCCAGGCTCAAGTTTGTACGTCCGGTTGTCCACGATGTAGGTCAATCGGCCTTCAAGGCAGTAGATGACGTCGTGGCCGGCGTGGGCGATAGTGTCCTGGCCGCTATCGGCCCCGGGTTCTAGCGTGACGAGCAGCACCTGACCCCGGCGAATAGTGGAACCCACACACAGATCCTCCAGGGTCCCGTGCCGAAATGCGCCCTGCGCACGCCGGTTCTTCCGCTGCAACACGATCGCATTGCGGGCCTCATCTGCGTCGAAGAACGCGGCCACAGGCACGCGCAACGCGGCGGCTAGTTGCTGGAGTGTGCTGACGCTGGGTGAGTTCTTGCGGTTCTCGATAAGGCTCAGGGTGTTGAAGCTCAAGCCGCTCATCTCCGCCAACCTGCGCAAAGAGAGTCCCTGGCCATTGCGCAGCTTGCGCAACCGGGTCCCGACATCTGTCTCGCCGGCCGGAGGAGGGCCACTGCGTGAAGCGGCCTTGGGAGCGGTTGGCCCGCGTCGGCGGCGGGTCGTGTGCGTTCGGGCTAGTCCCATGGTGTCCAATCCCCTGATGAGATTCGGCCTCGTATCTATTATTATATTACAAAAGATGGAAAGAGTCTATGGTTTGTACCATTATGATGTTATGAACGCAAGATCCCCGCTTGGGTAGGCTCCGCCAAAGCGAATGTCCTTCCCACGAGCGCGACGGCGAGGAGACCCGAGAGGAGGCTGTCTGGCGGACAACAATTGCCCCCCAAAGGCTCAGCCACTTGGGGGGCCGTGGTGCGCGCGTGCTATTGTCCGAACAGATCCGGCTGGCCTGCTAGTCGCGCGTCTGCAAGTTCTCGCGCTGGGCGTGGCCGGCGGGCGCCTCCAGGACGTCCGCTGGTGCCAGCCCGGGGAACAAGGGCACGCCGCGCAGCAATCGCTCGCGCAGCGAAATGGAGAAACGAGGGGCGGGGTTGGTCATGAGAACAGTCGCACTCCGAGGCTCATGGCAAACAACCGATTGAGCGTTGCGCCGTGCAGGCCACTGGGATGAAAAAGCCCGCTTGCAGCGGGCTCCCACGAGTGGCGAGAGGCGGAGTCGAACCGCCAACCAAGGGCTTATGAGTCCCCTGCTCTGCCATTGAGCTACCTCGCCGGGCGATCGGAATTCTAACCTGATTCGCCTCAGCCCGTCAACTCAAATCGCATAATGCGGCTTGTTTTGCCAACGGACTCGACTCGCTCATGCAGCTTTCACAGGCACTCACGATGCAAAGCATGTCGCCGCAACATGGAGCACTTGCGGCGAGCGGCACTTGGCTGACAACCCGTCTGCCGAGAGGTACTCTCGGAGAACGATCAACTCTCGAAGAACTGCCGATGCAACGCTTCGGCTTCTTCGACGGCAACCGCGATGCCGACATCGGGTCCGTTGGCCAGCGTGCTGACGCCTACCAGCCTGCCGCGCGCGTCCACCATCGGGCCACCCGAGTGCCCTGGCCTCAGGTGCAGGTCCGCCACGATGACCGCGGGCAGGCGCCGGCCCGCCTCATCTCGACGTGGTTCGACGGCGATCACAATACCGGCCGTGGCAGAACCCGCCACCCCCCATGGATGCCCGAGCGCAACGACCCAGTCTCCCGGGCGGAGTTGGCTCGAGAGACCGCGCTCGATCGGCGTGACTTCGGCGATCGACCCCCTAACCAGCGCAAGGTCTGCCTCCTCGTCGGAAGCGACGACCATGGCGGAGGATGCGTTGCCCGAAAGCGAAGTCAGCTTCAGAGGTCCCCGGCGGGCGACATGCGCGCTGGTGAGGACCAAGCCACTATCGTCCCACACCATCCCTGCACCGTTCCCATTGCGGCTCTGCACAAGGACCAGACTCGAACGTACTCTCTCTGATAGGTCGGCCAGATCCTCGTTGAGACTCTCCAACAAGGCCTTCCCATATGCGTGGGATTTCGCCTCCGTCATCGTTGACCCACAGTCACACGGACGGTGCGGGTTTCTCCGCCGCGAAGCACAGAGATCGAAACCTCCTGGTCGATACGGTCGCTGCTGAGCTCCGCCACCAGGTCGTCCACGTGCCGCAAGGGGTGGTCGCCCATCCCGAGCAATGTGTCCCCGAGCAACAACCCCGAGCGTTCCGCAGGGCTCTTGGATTCGACCGACACGATCAGTAAGCCCGTGGGTTGACCAAGCCGCTCCGCAGTCTTCCCGGGCAATCGTACCGTCTGCGTTGTGATGCCCAGGTAACCCCGGCGAACCTTGCCGTGGGCAAGAAGCTCCGGGACAATGCGCTGAATGGTGGCGGCGGGTATCGTCAGGCTCGCACCCGGCAGGAGCGCAGAGGTGTTGAGCCCGATGAATCGGCCATCGGCCGACACCAGCGGACCGCCCGAGAACCCCGGGTACATCACTACGTCGCTTTGCAGATAGTGATCAACCAATCCACCCATGGGCGTGCGCCAGCTCTCGCCCACAGCGCTGACGATCCCCAGTGTCGCACGGATGGAAGGCCCAGGACGGCCGAGGGCAAGGACCAGATGCCCGACCCGTGGCGCGGGAGTGTTTGCCCACGCAACGGCCGGGAGACTGCTGCCCTCTACCTTGAGCAACGCGAGATCGGTCGCCGGATCGCGTCCGACGAGTCTGGCGTCCAGCTTCTCGCCCTTCTCGATTCCGACGAAGAGGCCCTCATCCTGTTCGACCACATGGTGCGCGGTCAATACCATACCATCGCCCGAGAAGGCGATTCCGCTCGCCGCGAGCCTGGCCCGCCCTTCCACGCGCAGGACGGACTTGGCCGCTGCAGCCACGGTCTCGGCGAGCGCATCCGAGAATTGCTCGAGTCGTTCCGCCATAGCTACCTCCACCTGCGGCAAAGCGAAGCCTTTGCCGATGCCACCATTGTGCCGACTCGGGAGACGGGCCGCTACCGGTAATCCGATTGGGGACTGGAAGAAAGGATAGGTCAGAGGTGGACCAAACCCGCTCGAGTAGCTAGGACGACTGCCTCCGTCCGGCTCTCGGCGCCGAGTTTGGCAAGAATGGAGTTGACGTGGAATTTGACGGTGTGCTCGCTAATGCGCAATCGCTGCGCGATGGATTTGTTCGGCAAGCCCTGCGCCAGCAGCGCGAGCACCTCCCGCTCGCGGTCCGTGAGCGGGGAGGGCGTTTCGCCGGGAGTGGGCGTGCTTGGCCGGAGGAGTGAACGTGCCAGCTCGGGACTCAAGACAACCAACCCGGCGGCCACGGCACTGATCGCGCGGGCCATGTCCGAGGCAGGTGCGTCACGCGTGAGTATCCCGTGGACTCCATTCGACGAGTAGACTTTGGCCTGCGTTTCTCCATCGGCGATGGCCACAACAGGGATGTGCAGGTCTTTCAGAGACCGGGCCAGTGCAGCTAGCATGTCGGTCCATCGGACCGCGGCTAACAGGACAAGCTCGGGGCGGAAGAGCTCAATCAACTCCTGCGCATCTTCAACAATCTCTGCCTGCCCTATAACCTGCAATTCTGGCCGATCGGCAAGAAGCGCGCCCAATCCACCACGCGTGAGGGGATCGTCGCACAGAATGAGCACATGCACCGGAGCCATAGTGGCCTGCACTTCCTCTTTCTCGCCCGCGGATCCTGGTAACCTTTCGGCCGGCATCGGCAGCCTTATCCTCTAACGAGTTCCCCGGCGTCCCTTGGGCGGCGACAACAGAGATCCCTGAGGCGAAGCCGCCGACACATGAGAGCTGTCCGTGATGCAGAGCGGGGCGCGCGGTCGTCGT
>JBGOXY010000160.1:0-5290 GCA_041479415.1 Anaerolineae bacterium | reverse complement strand
GGATGCCATCATTGGCAATGACCTGACGCGCGCGGACGCGGGCGCCGGCGGTGGGTTGATCGGCTGGGGCATCGGCTACATGCTCGGGTTGGTGATGAGCAATCTGGTGCGGGTGATCGTTCTGCTGACGGTGGCGGTTGCCTTTGGCAGCTATGGGTTGGATCTATCGGTCGAGAGAATCCGCGGCTGGGTGGAGCGGAGACCTCGCTCGTTTGCGTCCCCCGTGCAACAACCCGCCCCGCCGCGCCGCGCACCGGCTGTCATGCCGCCGGCGCCCGCGCCTTTCCTCCGCGAAGCCGAGCCGCAGAGCGCCAAGCCCGCGGCCGCAGCGGCCCCGCGCGCCAAGGAGCCGCAGCCGAAGCTCAAGCCGGCCGCGGCCGCCGCTCCCGTGCGCCCGGTGAAAGCCAAGCGTGATCGACGCCTTCCGTCGCTGGAACTTTTCGAAAACGCCGAGCTCGGCGCACCCAGTATCCGTGAAGTGAATCAGACCGCGGGGCTCATCGAGAAGACGTTGAGCGAGTTCGGCATTCCGGCTCGCGTGGTGGGATACCGCACCGGGCCGACCGTCACCCAATTTGCCGTGGAACCCGGGTTCGTTGAGAAGACAGGCGCCGATGGTGAAGCGCGGCGGGCGAAGGTTCGCGTCTCGCAGATCTCGGGCCTGTCTGACGACCTCTCGCTCGCGCTCGCCGCGCCCACTCTGCGCATCGAGGCCCCCGTGCCCGGGCAATCGTACGTGGGCATCGAGGTGCCGCACAAGCATTCGTCGGTGGTCCGCCTGCGCATGGTCATGGAGTCGCCGGGGTTCCACAAGATCCACTCGCCGTTGGCCGTCGCCTTGGGCGTGGATGTGGCCGGGCAATCGGTCTCGGCGGACCTGGCCTCCATGCCGCACCTGCTGATTGCCGGGACCACGGGATCCGGCAAGTCGGTCTGCATCACGGCGCTCACTGCCTGCCTGGTGGCTAACAACGGTCCCGACGCGCTGCGCCTGGTTCTGATCGACCCCAAGATGGTGGAACTGGTGCGGTTCAATGGACTGCCTCACCTCTTGGGGAAAGTGGAGACCGATCTGACGCGCATCGTCACGGTGTTGCGCTGGTGCACGCGCGAGATGGACCGGCGCTACAAACTGCTTGAAGCGCTGCACGCGCGTCACATCGACGATTACAACCGCAAGGTGGCCTCACGCGGCGAAGGCGAGACATTGCCGCGGATGGTCGTGATGCTCGACGAATTGGCGGACCTGATGATGATGGCGCCCGATGAGACGGAGCGCACGCTTATTCGATTGGCGCAAATGGCGCGCGCCACCGGTATCCATCTGGTGGTGGCCACCCAGCGCCCCTCCACCGATGTGGTCACCGGGTTGATCAAGGCCAACTTCCCCGCACGCATTTCTTTCGCGGTGGCCTCCTCCGTGGATTCGCGAGTCATCCTCGACACCCCGGGGGCCGAAAGTCTGCTCGGCCGCGGCGACATGCTCTACCTCTCCCCCGAATCGGGCTCGCCGGTACGCCTGCAAGGGTGCTTCGTCACCGATCGCGAAATCCAGCGGCTAATCGACTTCTGGAAGGAACAAGCCGGCGAGCCTGCCCCGGCGGTCGAAATCGAAGAGCCGCAAGACGAAAGCCCGGCCGGGGTGCCCGCCGCCTCGCCCTGGGAAGGCATGATCGGCGAGACCCAATCCGCGGATCAAGACGAGGCCGAAATCGAACAGGCCATCCGCGTTGTGCGCCAGTACGGCCGCGCCAGCGCCTCGCTCTTGCAGCGCAAGATGCGCCTGGGCTACCCGCGCGCCGCGCGGCTGATGGACGAGTTGCACGCGCGAGGTATCATTGGCCGGGAGCAAGCCGGCGGCCGCACGCGTGAAGTGCTGGTGGGGAAGGACCAGGCGGAGAATGAGGCCGACCTGGAAGACCCCACGGATGAGAACTCAGACTAGCCTCGCGCCGCCATGCCGCCGATCCAATCACGCTTTCAAGGAGACTCGATGACCCAGGAGTCCGCCAACATCATCCACCGCCCGACCTTTACCGACCGCATGCGCCTGCTCTTCAAGAACGTGCTGGATCCACTGGGGCGCTTCTTCAACCGCCTCGGGCTGCACCCCAACACCATGACGCTTTTGGGGTTGATCGGCACGATCGGCGGGGCGGTGCTGTTGGCCTTCGGGCAGATGCGGTTGGGTGGCGTGCTCGTCCTGCTCATGGGGCCGGTGGATGCGCTGGACGGGACGATGGCCCGCCTGCGCGGCGAACCCTCGCGCTTCGGCGCCTTCGTCGACTCGGTGACCGATCGCTGGGCCGAGCTGCTCATCCTGGGCGGCCTGCTCGTGCATTTCGCTCTGGCCGGGACGGTCTGGGGTATCGTGCTCACCTACGCTGCGGCGGTCGGGTCGGTCATGGTATCCTATGTTAAAGCGCGCGCCGAAGCGCTTCAGTTCGATTGCAATGTAGGCATCCTGACGCGCATGGAACGCTACCTGGTGCTGGCGCCGGCGCTGCTGCTCAATGTGCCGCTCGTCGGCATTGGCATCATTGCGGTCTTGGGCGTCTTCACCGCGCTGCAGCGCATCTGGCACGTGCGCGTCCAGGCGCGGCGCCGCTAGGATCCTTCCTTGAGGAGCGGGCTCTATGTCTTTTGATTCTTACGGGATTCATCTCTTCAATCTGCTTTACATCCGTTACTACGGAATCATCTTGATGGCCGGCGCGTTGGCGGCAGCCGTGTTGGCCGAGCGCCAGGCACGCAAGGCTGGGCTGGACCCGGAACGGGTGTGGGATTGCCTGATCTGGGTACTGCTGGCGGGCGTGGTCGGGGCCCGCATCTGGCACATCCTGACCCCGCCGCAAAGCATGGTCGAGGCGGGCATTACCACCCGCTACTACTTGACCCATCCGCTCGACATGCTGGCGGTGTGGCGCGGCGGGCTGGGGATTCCCGGCGCGGTGATCGGCGGCGTGCTGGCGCTCTTCATTTACTCGCGCAAACACCATCTGAGCTTCGGTGCCTGGGTGGATGTGGCCGCGCCGGCGGTGGCGCTCGGCCAAGCCATCGGCCGCTGGGGCAACTTCATTAACCAGGAGTTGTATGGCAAGCCGAGTGACCTGCCGTGGGCCATTCGCATCGCGCCCGAGAACCGGCTGCCGGGTTTCGAATCGTTTGAACGCTTTCATCCCCTCTTCCTGTATGAGTCGCTCTGGAACTTCATCAATCTGGGCGTGCTGCTGGCGATTTCTGCCAAGTACCGGGAACGCTTGCTGGCGGGCGACCTGTTCTTGATCTATCTGATCATCTACAGTGTTGGGCGCTTCTTCTTGGAGTTCCTGCGCTTGGATCCTTCGCCGGTGGCCGGCATTGATATCAATCAACTGGCGATGGCCGTGGTGGCGCTGGCCAGTGCGGTGATTCTCTTCCTGCGTCATCGCCGGAAGGTTGCGCTGGCCACTCCGGCGGGCTAGCCGCGGTCCGAGGAACACGCGACGGGGGTCACTTGAGGCTGGACCGTTCGAGGCACAACATCCGATGCAACGCGAGGCGATGCCTGCCGGGAGCGGCGGGCATCGCCTCGCGTCCGACTTGGCACGCAGCGGCACATGGGCTGGGCTTGCATCGAGGTGCGTCGTGAACCCGCCGTTAATGATCGAAGCGCGCGACCTGACCAAGGATTTCGGCGAGCGCCGCGTGGTGGACCGGGTGACGCTCGAAGTCCGCGCCGGAGAAATCCTGGTTGTGCTCGGACCGAACGGCGCTGGCAAGACGACCACCGTGCGCATGCTGGCCGGGATACTGCGCCCGAGTGCGGGCAGCGCGAGGATTGCCGGCCTGGACGTGAGCCTTTACCCGGAGCGGGTACGCGAGAAGGTGGGCGTGCTCACCGAGCACCACGGGTTGTACAGCCGCATGCGTGCCGGGGAATACCTCGACTTCTTCGCGGCGCTTTATGGGCTGCGCCCCGCCGAACGCCGCCAGCGGGCCCACGAGCTCATGCGCACCCTCGCCCTCGAGGTAGATGGCGACCGCTGGCTGGCCGAGTACTCGAAAGGCATGCGCCAGCGCATTTCGCTGGTGCGGGCCCTTCTCCACCGGCCGCCGGTCTTGATGCTGGACGAGCCCACCTCCGCGCTTGACCCCGAATCCGCACATCTGGTGCGCGGCTTGTTGCGCGAGCTGCGCGCGCAGGGCTGTGCCATCCTGGCTTGCACTCACAACTTGGGGGAGGCCGAGGAATTGGCCGACCGCATTGCCATCCTGCGTCGCGGCCAGATCGTGGCGCAGGGCAAGGCGCAAGAACTGCGCGCCGAATTGGCCGGCCTCCCGCTGTTTGAGGTGCGCCTGGGAAGATCGGCGCGGCGTGCAGGGCGGCTGCTGCGCTCTGAAGTGGATCTGGTCGAGGTGGGCGAGCGGTCGATCCGTTATCGCAGTGCTTCGCCTCAGGTTCAGAATCCGCGCATCCTGCAGCGCCTCCTGGACGCCGGCCTGCCCGTGGTTGAATTGCGCGAGATCACACCCAGCCTCGAGTCGGTCTACCTGCGGGCCGTGGCCGACAACGGAGCTCTCGCCGATGTGCCGGAGGTGGACTCATGACCCTGGCCGCGGCTATGCCTCGCGTTCATTGGTCGCGGGTCTTCACTCTGGTCGGCCGCGAATTGCGGGACCAGTTCCGCGATTGGCGGGTGGTCATCCCGGTCGTCATTCTGACCGGCATCTTCCCGCTGCTGATGAATTTCGCCGCGCAAACGGCGATGGATTTCGTCAGCCGTTACGGCGCGCCGATTATCGCCGAACAGCTCTTCCCCTTCATGTTGATGATCGTTGGCTTCTTCCCCACCACCGTTTCCCTGGTCATCGCGCTTGAGAGCTTTGTGGGAGAAAAGGAGCGCTTCAGCCTGGAGCCGTTACTCTCGACGCCGCTCAGCGACGCCGAACTCTTCCTGGGCAAGGCCTTGGCTTCCACCGCAACGCCGTTGGCCTCCGCCGCGTTGGGCATCCTGGTCTACTTGACCGGGCTGTACCTGGCGGTCGGCTGGCTGCCTTCAGCCGGACTCATGCTGCAGATTGTGGTGCTCACTCTGGCCCATGCTGTGGGCATGGTCAGCGCGGCCGTGGTCATCTCCGCCCAGACCAACTCGGTGCGCGCGGCCAACCTTCTGGCCTCCTTCATCATCATCCCGGCCGCGCTGCTGGTGCAGGCCGAAAGCTTGTTGATGTTCTGGCGGCGCTACGACGCGCTGTGGTGGGTCATTCTGGGGATTGGGCTGCTGGCCTTCCTGTTTGTACGCATCGG
>JBGOXY010000159.1:0-5390 GCA_041479415.1 Anaerolineae bacterium | reverse complement strand
TACATCTTCCCGCCCGAGCCGTCGATGCGCCTGGTGGTCGACACGATGGAGTACGGCAGCCGCAGCGTGCCGCAGTGGAACACCATTTCGATTTCTGGATATCACATCCGCGAGGCGGGTGCCACCGCGGCGCAGGAGCTGGCCTTCACGCTGGCCGACGGCATGGAGTATGTGCGCTGGGGCATGGCGCGCGGCATGGCGGTGGACGAGTTTGCGCCGCGCCTGTCGTTCTTCTTTAATGCGCACAACGACTTTTTCGAGGAGATCGCCAAGTACCGCGCGGCCCGGCGCATCTGGGCACACGAAATGCGCGAGAGCTTCGGCGCGCGAGACCCGCGTTCGTGGCTGCTGCGCTTCCACACTCAGACCGCGGGCTGCAGCCTGACCGCGCCACAGGTGGAAAACAACGTGGTGCGCGTGGCGATTCAGGCCTTGGCCGCGGTGCTGGGAGGCACGCAGAGCCTGCACACGAATTCGATGGACGAGGCTTTGGCGCTGCCCTCGCAAGCCGCGGCAACCGTCGCCCTCCGCACGCAACAAATCCTGGCCCACGAATCCGGCGTGGCCAACACGGTGGACCCGCTGGGCGGCTCGTTCTTCGTGGAAGCCCTGACCAATCGTATGGAACGGCAGGCACGTGAATACTTTGCGCGCATCGCCGATCTGGGCGGCGTGCTGCCGGCCATTGAGCGCGGTTTCTTCCAGCAGGAGATCGCCGAGGCGGCTTACCGCTACCAGCGAGAGATCGACGAGCACAAACGCGTTATCGTGGGCATCAATGAGTATGCCGATGCAAGACCGCTGCGCATCCCGCTCCTCGAAATGGACCCGCAGGGGCTCGAGCGCCAGGTCGACCGTCTGGAGAAGGTGCGCGCCGAACGCGACAACGGGCGGGTCGGGCAGGCGCTCGACCGACTGCGCATCGCCGCGCAGGGCACCGAGAATATGATGCCGCACATCCTGGAAAGCGTGCGCGCCTATGCAACCCTGGGGGAGGTTGTAGGTGTGCTGCGAGGTGTCTTCGGGACCTACCGCGAATCGAGTTGGGTATAATCCGACCCAGCCCGCCGAACTGGGGCGCTAAGCCGCCTGAACCTGGAACTGGAGTGCGTGTGAAACCTCATACCAACCCCGGCGTTCAACGCCGGTTTTTGATTGCCCTCGCCCTGACAGCGATCATCCTGGTGGCCGAGGTCGTGGGCGGGCTATGGACGCGCAGCCTGGCGCTTGTCTCGGATGCCGCCCACGTGCTGCTCGACCTGTTTGCCATCGCGCTGAGTTACCTGGCGCTGCGACTCTCGGCCTTGCCTCCCGACGACCGTCACACATACGGCTACCACCGGCTGGAGGTGTTGGCGGCGTTGGCCAACGGCTTGACGCTTCTGGCCGTCGCCGGCGGAATCCTCTGGGAATCCTTCCAGCGCTGGCGTTCCCCGCAAGCGGTGCGCAGCCTGGAGATGTTGGTGATCGCCGTCATCGGCCTGCTGGTGAACGTGGCGGTCGCCTTCCTGCTGACCGCCAAGGCCCACAGTGGAACCACCCAGCGCATCGACCTCAATGTGCGCAGCGCCGCGCTGCATGCCATATCGGATGCGGTCTCCTCGGTGGGTGTCATCGCGGCCGCGCTGGTGATTGCCTTCACCGGCTGGCAACAGGCGGATGCCCTGGCCGGCGCGTTGATCGGGATAATCATTCTCACGGGGGCCGGGCGCGTGCTGCGCAGCTCGCTGCACATCCTGATTGAGGGGACGCCGGAAGGCATGTCGGTGTTCGAGGTGGGCGAGGTCATGGCTGGCACGCCCGGGGTCTGCGAAGTGCACGACCTGCACGTGTGGAGCCTGTGTTCGAGTCACGTCGCGCTGAGCGCCCATATCATGCACGTGAGCGGCGACCCGCGCGCCCAGATGGTGACGCTTCGCGATCTGCGCGAACGCCTGGAGCAGCGCTTCGGCATCACCCATACCACGGTGCAGATCGACGAAGCCAACTGCGGCCAGGGAACCCCTCTCGAGACCGCCGCCGTGGCCGGAAACCCGGGCTAGGCGGCGGCCGTGTGCGGCCGATTCACGCTCACCTCCGGGCCGGCCGCCCTACAACGCGCACTGCACCTGGATACTCCGCCTGAAGAGCTCCTCCCGCGATTCAACATCGCCCCGACTCAGAACATCGCAATCGTCACCCGCCTCGACCACCCGCGCGTCGAGTACGTTCGCTGGGGGCTGATTCCCTCCTGGGCCAAGGAGCCTGGCATCGGCAGCCGCCTGATCAACGCGCGGGCCGAGACCGTGCGCGAGAAGCCGGCCTTCCGCTCCGCGTTCCTCAAACGCCGCTGCCTGATTCTGGCCGACGGCTTCTACGAATGGGAACGCACGGCGCGCGGCCGGGGCGGCGCACGAGCTCCCTTCTATATACAGATGGCGGGCGGCGAGCCGTTCACTTTTGCCGGGCTATGGGAAACCTGGCGTTCGCCGGAGGGCGAGGACGTGCGCAGCGGCACCATCCTGACCTGCGCGGCGAACGCGATCATCGGTAAATTCCACGACCGGATGCCAGTCATCCTGGAAGGTGAGAGCGCGCGGCGCTGGCTAGACCCGAACGCGCCGGCGGAAGATCTGGCCGCGCTGCTCGTCTCCTTCCCGGCGGAGAGGCTACGGGTGCGAGCGGTCAGCGCGCTGGTCAACAGCCCAGGCAACGATGGGCCGGAGGTATTGCAGACCGCGGAATAGGGCTGGCCACACCCTCTCGGTAAGGCTTCTTTTGGAGTTCGGCGGTCGCGGGATCGACGATCACGAACGGCGTAGAGCCCCACGGCTGCGTGAGTGCAACGCTGGAGGTGGTCCATGGCGGAGTCGGAAACCACGGACTGCTATGTGTGCCGCAAGCATCGTGGTGAGGTATCGACCCCGGGTGGCGCGGTCTACGAGGATGACCTCTTCTACTCAGGCCACGCGCAGATACGTGAGGGGCAGACCCAGGCCTACCTCGGTTATCTGATGCTCGAGCCGCGCCGCCACGCGCGCGGCGTCGAGGATCTCGACCCACACGAGGCCGCGCGTCTGGGCCCACTTCTCGGGTACCTGGCCCGCGCCCTGCGCGAGAGCGAGGGCGCGGAACGCGTGTACGTTTTCGTTATCGGCGAGCACGTACCTCACTTGCATATCCATCTCGTGGCCCGCTATCCCGGGGCCCCGCGCGAATATTGGGGGCCTCGCGTCGACGAGTGGCCCGCAGCTCCACACGGCGGCGCCCCGGAAATCGCCGCGCTGTGTGAACGACTGCGCGGATGGATGGGCCAGCATCCCTTGCTGTAAAGAAGGCGGGGAGCAGCGCACGCTGCTCCCCGGGACCTTCGCTCATCCGCTGGTTTGCAACTCAACTCGCCTGCCCGCCAGATGCCCCTCCCGCCGTTACGCGCAGCCGCCGCTCGACAACGCGCGCGACAACCCACAGCACTGCCGCGCTCAAGCCTGTCCCCACCCCCAATGTCACAAAGCAATCCTGCCAGAACATTTCGGGGAAGAGGCGGATCAGCGAATCAGAGTAGAGGAACAGCCACGTGTCGCCGGTGAAGAATATCCTGTGGAAGAAAACGAAGAACCAATTCCACGCCAGCGCGACGCCGGCCAAGATGACAACCAGCACGGCAACGGTGAGCACACTGCCGGACTCGAGAGCATGGAGGAACAGGGTCCCACTGCGGCGGACAAGGTAGGCCGAGGCCAGCCCGCTGATGAGCAATGCCACCGCCCACGTCAGCAGCGCCCCGCTCACAACCTTCTTCACATCCGCCATGTGGCGCAATTCGCGTACGTTGTAGAGCGGCGTGCCGTCCGGAAGAGTCTGGTCCCCCAGAAACTGGATGCCCTCGCGGTTAAGGAGATACTGGCGCGAGATCTCCGACCAGTGCAGACGATCCTCGAGGCTGAACCCATACGGATCGGGCGGAAAAGCCGACTTGTTGTACTCGCTGCGGACGAAGACTGGCGTGAGCAGCACTCGCAGCCAGGTCAGAATCAGGATGACCGGCACAACCAGCACGATCAGGGCATGCGCGAATCGCTTCATCACAAAGCCTCGCCTTCTCACGGCGGCACGAATTGCACGCAACTCATTGAGGTTCGATGGAATCCAGCCCGCCGCCCAATACGAACCGGACAACCATGGCGTTCGTCAATTGCTCGACCGGCGCACGGTCGTCGGTAAACACGACTCCCCCGAGCACGGCCGGGCGCAGGTTCTCGAGCGTGCGCGTGAGCACATCCAGCAGAAACGGGTGCACCGGCGGATCGGCGATTTGAAGCCCCGCAAGGTTCCTCGCCAGGTTCTCGGCCTGCGTCGGCAGCACGGTTGCATAGAGAATGCTGTTCAGGCTGTCGGGCACATCTACGACGTACACCGAAGGGAACACGGCCGCCAGTGTTGCCGTCATCGCCTCTACCAGGCGGCGGTCGGCGGGCATACGCGCGACGTTGATCACCAACACGCCATCCCGGCTGAGTTTGCTGCGGACCAGCTCGAAGAATTCACGCGTGGTGAGGTGCCAGGGGATGTAAGGCGGGCGGTAGGCATCCACCGCGATCACCCGATAGCTCTTCCCCGAGTGTGCCAGCCCCCAGCGCCCGTCCACGGCAAGCGCGCGCAAATTAGGCTCATTCATGTCGAAGTAGGTACGCCCTACTTCGATGATGGCGGGGTCGATTTCAAAGCCATCGATGGCGATGGACCCGTAAACGGCCGTGAACTGGCGGGCGGTGGTTCCGGCAGCCAAGCCGACGATGGCCAACGAATCGACGTTGCTTGCCGGGTAGGGTGCCGAGTTGAAGAAAGGCGCTGCCAGGAAGAAATCCCACGTACCATAGGTCGCCAGTTCGCCCGGGCGATAGACGGAGTGCACCCCCTGCCCTTCATTGAGAAGCAGCAGGCGCATGCCGTTGCGTTCGACGACCTGGATGTAGTTGTAGGCCGATTCCTTTTCCATCAACTGGCCGCGCGTCTGCTTCACCGGGCCGCTCGCGCCGAGCAAGGTCAGCCCGATGAGGGCCACCGGCATCCACAGCGCAATCACCGCCGCCCGCCGCTCGACGCGCGCCAAGCCGAAGAGCGCGACCCCGAGCAAGATGCCGGCGAACAAGAGAAACGTGCGTGTGGTGCCGATAGAGGGGATGAGCCACAGCACGGGCAAGAACGTGCCGAGAATCGACCCGAAGGTGGACACCGCATACAATCTGCCGGCCACGTTTCCCGCGCTATCCACTTCCTGCAGCGCGAGGCGGATGGCAAAGGGTGAGACACATCCGAGCAGCGTGACGGGCACTGCGAAGAGGACCAGCACGGCGGCAAAAGACCCCAAGGCCACAGCCGCGTTGATGCCCTCGACGGCGCTCGCCGCG
>JBGOXY010000158.1:0-5401 GCA_041479415.1 Anaerolineae bacterium | reverse complement strand
TCTTGCGCCTGCAGGCTGGCGGCGTGTGCGCGATTCACGTGCAGGTAGGCTCCGGAGGCAAAGAGCTCCTCGCCAATGAGCGGATGATCGGCGGTCACGTAGAGGGCGGTCTGACCCTGAACGTCGAGCGTGCCGCCGATGACGGTGCCTCGGCGTGCTCCAGATTCGGCGATCAGGGCGGCTTCGGGGCCGACGGCTCCCAACACGATGGTGGCGGTGACATCTTCATCGGGCGCTGTGTGCATGGCGCCGGCGGCGTAACCTTGAGCTCCCACGCCGGTTACCCGCCCCAGCAAGGGATCGTAGCGGTCTTCAGCGCGCTGCTGGCGGAAGGCGACCCGCAACACGTCTTGGGCGAGCAGCGCCACCGCGCCATCGCCCGAGGTGGCCAGGGGCGGTTTGTCGGAGACCGACCCGGCGGTGGCTATGTGCGAGAGGGTTGAAAGGCCGATGAGCGATGCAGCGGAATCGTTCGAGGTGAGCGACCCTGAGCCAAGCGCCACATGCAAGCGGGTGCCCGCCTCGACCGAGCGACCCAGGTCGACCGCCAATGCATCGAAGGGTGGCATATGGCGAAAGGTCGGCCACGTCGCGCGGCGCGTCAGGCTGAAGGCCAAAATCAGCGCGGCCATCAGCACGGCCACAGCAAGGGCGACCCAACCGATCAGCGCATCCACCTGGCGAAGCCTCCCTGCCTACCTCAGGAAGTGGGTCCGACCGATTGGCCGGGGGAGGGCACCTCGCCCGCTGGGCCTCGCTCCTCATCAAGCCAGGCCAGCCAGCGAGCCCGTGTGCCATCACTTACCCATGCTGAAAGCAGCGGTTCGGAGAGATGCAAGAGCTGCGCCGCGAAGAAGCGCAAGCCCGGTTCGTCGTTCAGGAGTTGGACCAGGAATGGGGGACCGGTCGAGCCTGCCGGCGCATTCTTCGGCGTCGTGCCCATGCGCGGTTCAGTCGGTCGTGCTCCTGGCAGATGCATGAGCCGCATTTTCCCCCGTCCTCGTTGGACGCGGTCGAGTATAGCACAGGATTTTGGGCCTGTGCCCCGCCGGAGCCGCATCGCTGCGGGCTCGACTCACAAGCGCAGGCCCCACACCTCGCGCACCTCGTCCCCCCAGCGCGCATGCGCCGGAGCGTCGGCGCGCCGCTCGTCATCCGCCCAGGTATGTATCTGGCTGCGGTCGAGGCGCGCCGCACAGTCTCCAAGCGCGGCCCACAAGCGCGGCGAGAGGCGGCCGTCGGGAGTCCAAACGGAGGCCGTGACCGCGCCCGCCGCGAACGGCTTGTCCTCTACAACCACACGTGCCCGCTCGCGGCCCGATCGCAGCGCGAGATCGGCGGCCAAGAGGGTCCCCGCCGAGCGAGCCTCGTGCGACGGGCGCTCGTCCGGGTCGAGGCGATCCCACATCTGTGCGGCCGAGCCGATGCCCCCAAGCGCCATTCCCCACCCGGCGGGAAGGGGCGCTGGCGCGAGCTCACATGGATCGCGGTCATAGAGGATGTTGCGCAGGTTGGCGTGGACGGTCAGCGCGCGGCAGCGCCGCCAACAGGCCAAACCGAAGCGTGAGTAGAAGTCCGGCGCGGAAGCGTTGCTGACGCTCAGCGTCTCGCAGCCTCTTTCGCGCGCTCTTTCCATGAGCGACAGCATCAACGCACTGCCGAGGCCGAGCCCGGTAAGCCCGCGGCGAGTGTAGAGCACAGTCACGTTGAGGTGCCTACCGAAGGGAGGCGGCTCATCGCCAAAGTAAGCCTCGGCCTCAGCGCGTACGGCGCCCTCCAGTTCGGCCACCAGGGCCACGCGCGAGGGACTTTGCATGTGCGCGAGGTGCCGCCGGCACAGCGCCTCATCCATCCACGGGCCGCCGTTCATCCATCGCTCGAAGGCGGTCAGCCTCTCGTACTCGGACCAGATAGGCTGGCCGTGCGCATCCCAGCCCTTCCAGGCGATCACATCCGAACGATGGACGAGGCTGATCGCAGCGGCGTCGCCAGGGTGCGCCGGGCGGACGAGACAATCGCCGGGATGAGTCGCGTTCATCGGGCGCACGCCGGGCGGCTCGCCGGAGTGCTGCCGACCGGCGGTGTCACCACTGCGCGCGCAGGATTCAAGTCGGGTAACGCCTGCGCATGTGCAGCGCGCGAGCCAGGACGAGGCAGGAATGCGGGCCAACGAGCGTGCGCGCCGGGAATTCCCATATTTCGGATACAAATAGAATGACAGCCTTCTCGCATTTTCGTGCCTATCGTCACTCGCCGCATCGCGCGCACCGCAATACAAATACTAGGATATAGAAGAGGCTGTGCGCGCCATCGCCGCACTCCACGTTGTGCATCTCCGACAGCTTTGCGCCTCCTCAGCCAACATCAGACGGCACAACGCGGCACGCGCGAGAGGTTGCGAGCACAGCAGTGCGCGCCACGACACCTGGGAGAAAGGTCCATGAAGCCAACCATCGTCACGATCGATGCCAACGAAGCCACGGCCTACGTCGCTCACAAGTTGAGCGAGGTGATCGCCATTTATCCTATCACGCCCTCCTCGCCGATGGGCGAGTTCGCCGATGAATGGTCGGCGGCCGGGCGCACCAACTTGTGGGGCACGGTGCCCCTGGTGATGGAGATGCAGTCGGAGGGCGGCGCGGCGGGCGCAGTGCACGGCGCGTTGCAGGCCGGCGCGCTGAGCACGACCTTCACCGCCTCGCAGGGCCTGCTGTTGATGATCCCCAACATGTACAAGATTGCCGGCGAACTGACGCCGACCGTCTTCCATGTGTCGGCGCGCGCGCTGGCCGCGCAGGCGCTGTCGATCTACGGCGACCAATCGGACGTGATGGCCACCCGCGCCACCGGCTTCGCCCTGCTGGCCTCCAACTCGGTGCAGGAGGCGCAAGATATGGCGGCCATCGCGCACTCGGCCACTCTGCGTGCACGCGTGCCGTTCGTCCACTTCTTCGACGGCTTCCGCACCTCGCACGAGGTGAACAAGATCGAGCAGATGTCGGAGGAGCAGATACGCGGCATGATCGACGATGAGCTCATCGCGGCTCACCGCGCGCGCTCGCTCTCCCCCGATCGGCCGGTGCTGCGTGGCACGGCGCAGAACCCGGATGTGTATTTCCAGGGACGCGAAGCCGTCAATCCGTTCTACCTGGCCTGCCCGGACATCGTGCAGCGGGCGATGGACCGCTTTGCCTCGCTCACCGGGCGCGCCTACCAACTTTTCGACTACGTCGGCGCGCCGGACGCGGACCGGGTGGTCGTCATCATGGGCTCGGGCGCCGAAACGGCGGCCGAGACAGCCCTCTACCTCAACTCCCAGGGCGAGAAAGTCGGCGTTCTCAAGGTGCACCTGTTCCGACCGTTCTCGGCAGAGCACCTCCTACCCGTGCTGCCGGCTACGGTAAAGATCATCGCCGCGCTCGATCGCACCAAGGAACCCGGGGGAGCGGGCGAGCCGCTGTACCAGGACGTGGTCACCGCGCTGGCCGAGGCGCAGACAGGCGCCACGCCGCGCTTTGCCAAGACCCCGCGCGTAATCGGCGGGCGCTACGGCCTATCGTCGAAAGAGTTCACGCCGGCCATGGTCAAGGGGGTGTTCGATGAGATGCGCGCCCCCGAACCTCGCGGCCACTTCACGGTCGGCATCCATGACGACGTGACCCACACCAGCGTGGCCTTCGATGCGGCCTTCTCGATCGAAACGCCCGAGACTGTGCGCTGCGTCTTCTGGGGGCTGGGCGCCGACGGCACGGTGGGTGCCAACAAGAACTCGATCAAGATCATCGGTGAAGAAACCGACAACTACGCCCAGGGCTACTTCTTCTACGACTCCAAGAAATCGGGCACTTACACCATCTCGCACTTGCGCTTCGGGCCCAAGCCCATCCGCGCGCCGTATCTCATCAGCCACGCTACCTTCGTGGCCTGCCATCAGTTCTCGCTGCTCGAGCGCTACGACGTGTTGCAGTACGCCGTGCCGGGCGGGGTGTTCCTGCTCAACAGCCTGTACGGGCCAGACGAGGTGTGGAAGCATCTGCCGCGCGAGACCCAACAGCAGATCCTCGACAAGAAGCTGCGCTTCTACGTCATCGACGGTTACAAGGTGGCGCAGGAGACCGGCATGGGCGGGCGCATCAACACCATCATGCAGACCTGCTTCTTTGCCATCAGCGACGTGCTGCCGCCCGAGCAGGCCATCGCCGACATCAAGAAGAGCATCCAAAAGACTTACGGCAAGCGTGGCGAGGCGGTCGTCCAGCAAAACTACCACGCCGTGGATCAATCCTTGGCCAACTTGCACGAGGTGAAGCTAGAGGGCAAGCGCGTGACGGCCGACGCCAAGCCGCGCCGCCAGCCCGTGCCCGAGACCGCGCCGCAGTTCGTGCGGGAAGTCCTCGGCCCGATCATTGCCGCACAGGGCGACAGCCTGCCGGTGAGCAAGATGCCGGTGGACGGGACCTTCCCGACCGGGACCACCCGCTGGGAGAAGCGCAACATCGCGCTCGAGATTCCCGTGTGGGAGCCGGACCTGTGCATTCAATGTGGCAAATGCGTCTTTGTCTGCCCGCACGCAGTGATCCGCCACAAAGTGTATGACCCGGCGCTCCTCGCGAGCGCGCCGCCGACGTTCAAGAGTTTGGACGCCAAGTTCAAGGAATTCCCGGGCACCAAGTACACTGTGCAGATCGCGCCCGAAGACTGCACCGGCTGCGCGCTGTGCGTGGAAGCCTGCCCGGCCAAAGACAAGAGCCAGGTGGGGCGCAAAGCGCTCAACATGGCACCTCAGCCTGCGCTGCGCGAACCCGAGAGCCACAATTGGGAATTCTTTTTGGGGCTGCCGGAGGTCGATCGCGGGCAGGTCAACCCGGGCACGATCAAAAACTCGCAGTTGTTCGAGCCGCTGTTTGAGTTCTCCGGTGCGTGCGCTGGCTGCGGCGAGACGCCCTACGTCAAGCTGGTCTCACAGCTCTTCGGCGATCGCATCCTGGTGGCCAATGCCACCGGTTGCTCTTCGATCTACGGCGGCAACCTGCCCACCACGCCCTGGGCGCACAACCGCGAGGGCCGCGGCCCGGCCTGGTCGAACTCGCTCTTCGAAGACAATGCCGAATTTGGGCTGGGCATGCGCCTGACCCTCGACAAACACGGCGAGTTTGCACGCGAGCTACTGCGTCTGCAGGCCGACCGCATCGGCGAAACGCTGGTCACCGAATTGCTCGAGGCCGATCAGTCGAGCGAGGCGGGCATCATCGCCCAGCGCAAACGGGTGGCCGCGCTGCGCGAACGCCTGACCGGGCAGAGCGACCCGCGCGCGACCGATCTGGCTGCGCTGGCCGACGTGCTGGTGCGCAAGAGTGTGTGGATCATTGGCGGGGACGGCTGGGCCTACGACATCGGATAC
>JBGOXY010000157.1:0-5419 GCA_041479415.1 Anaerolineae bacterium | reverse complement strand
GCTGGCATCCGACCGGCACGGCGCGTCAGGCACTGCAGTCGCTCATCCGCGGGTTGCAGAACCTGGTGGACCTGCTGATCTACGTGGGCATCTGCGGCATCCCGCTGCTCGTCCTGTTCGGCCTACCGCTGTTCTTCATCATCCGCTGGGCGATGCGCCGCTCGCGGAAGGGGAAGACCGCATCGGCGTAGATTGATCGCGCTACGAGAAAGAGAAACGCCGCCATCGGAGACGATGGCGGCGTTTCTTGTTTTGGAGGCTGGTGCGAGGGCGGGCCTGTAGCAGGCTACGGATGAATAGTCCTCCACCTCGCCCCTACCCCGGGCAACTCTTGCACATCACGCCGCGTAGTCGCCGGGGTGGGGGTTAAAGGGCTGTCACCCTCTCTTCTGCAAGTGGCGGGCCTCAGACCCGCCCCGATACGCCCGAACCTCATTCCCCAATCCACTCGACGATCGTAGCCTCGCCCTGGCCGACGCCGACACACAACGTGGCCAGGCCGTAGTACGGCCGCTTCTCGTGTGTCGCGCGGCGGCGCATTTCGTGGATGAGCGTGGTCAGCACCCGCGCGCCCGAGCAGCCGAGCGGGTGGCCGAGGGCAATCGCCCCACCGTTGACATTGGTGATCTCGTGACGAAGGCCAAGGTCTTCCATCACGGCCAGCGCCTGCACCGCGAAAGCCTCATTCAGCTCGACTAGCCCGACCTGGTCGAGCTGCAGCCCGGCGCGCGCCAGTGCCTTGCGCGTGGCCGACACCGGGCCAAGGCCCATGACCCGCGGCTCAACTCCCGCGGCTGCCGAGGCCAGCACACGCACCAGGGGCTTCACGCCCAGCGCCGCCGCGCGCTCCCGGCTCATCACGAGCAGCGCCGCGGCCCCGTCGTTGAGCCCCGACGAATTGCCGGCGGTGACAGAGCCGCCGCTGCGGAAGGCGGGCTTGAGCTTGGCCAGGCCCTCGGGCGAGGTGTCGCGCCGCGGGTGTTCGTCCACTGCCACCTGCAGCGGCTCACCTTTGGGTTGCGGGATGACCACCGCCACGATCTCTTCGGCGAAGCGACCGCCGTCGATGGCGGCGATCGCCCGGCGCTGGCTCTCGAGGGCAAAGGCATCCTGTTTCTCGCGCGTCAGATGCGGGCGCTGCTGGGCGATGTTCTCGGCGGTCTCGCCCATCGAATCGATGCCGTACTTCTCTTTCATCAGCGGGTTGGGGAATCGCCAGCCGAGGGTGGTATCCCACATGGTGAGATTGCCGAAGGGGAAGCCGCGCTCGGCCTTGGGCACGGCCCACGGAGCGCGCGACATACTCTCGACGCCGCCGGCGACATAGGCCTCGCCCTCGCCGGCTTTGATGGCGCGCACCGCGGCGTTGACCGCCGCCATGCCCGAGGCACACAGACGGTTGAAAGTGACCGCGGCCACCTCCACCGGGAAGCCCGCCAGCAGCAGGGCCATGCGCGCGACGTTGCGGTTGTCTTCGCCAGCCTGGTTGGCGCAGCCCAGATACACCTCTTCCACGACCTTGGCTTCGACCTTGGCGCGCCGCAGGACCTCCGAGAGGACCAGCGCTGCCAGGTCGTCCGGGCGCACCTCTCTGAGTACGCCGCCATGACGGCCGATGGGCGTGCGGACCGCTTCGACGATGACCGCTTCTGGCATGAGGGCCTCCGCAGGCAACTGTAGAAGATGCTGGGAAATTGCGCGGCAATCGAATTATAGCCGCAGCCCACGGCGTGCGCGCAGGCAGGCGAGCGTGGGAGTCTAATCCGACGAATAGCCTTTGGGGTGCGCGCGATGCCATTCCCAAGCGCTGCGCACCATATCCTCGAGGTGTGGATGGCGCGGAGTCCAGCCCAACTCGCGCCGTATCTTTTCGGAGGCGGCCACCAGACGCGCCGCGTCGCCGGCACGGCGCGGCGATTCGACCGCCGGAATGGGATGGCCGGTCACGCGACGCGCGACCTCGATCACCTGGCGCACCGAATAGCCGCTGCCGTTGCCCAGGTTGTAGACCAGGCGCGGTTCGCCTTCGAGCGCCGAGAGCGCCAGGAGATGGGCTGAGATCAGATCCTCGATGTGGATGTAGTCGCGGATGGCGGTGCCGTCGGGGGTGGGATAGTCGCTGCCGTAGATCTCGGCATGCGGGCGCTGACCGAGGGCCACGCGCAGCACGAGCGGGATGAGGTGGCTTTCGCCGGGGTGGTCTTCGCCCGAGCCGGGCAGGGCGCCGGCCGCGTTGAAGTAGCGCAGCGCGGCGTAACGCAAACCGCGTGTGTGCGAATACCATTCGAGCACTTGCTCAATCATCAGCTTGGTCTGGCCGTACACGTTGGATGGCCCGAGCGGCGAGGCCTCGTGCAGCGGCTCATCGCTGGAGGCGTAAACCGCCGCGGTGGAGGAGAAGACCAGACGTGGGATGCCCGCGCGGCTGGCGGCCTCAACCAGGGCGAGCGAGTTGCCGATGTTGTTGAGGAAGTACTTGCCGGGGTCGCGCATGCTTTCGCCGGCTTCGATGAAGGCGGCGAAATGCATGACGGCCTCGAAGCGCCCCTCGCCCAGCGTGCGCTGCAGCCGGTCGCCGTCGGCAAGGTTTGCTTCGACGAAGTGGGCCTCGCGCGGAACCGCGGCGCGGTGCCCGGTGAGCAGCGCGTCGTACACCGTGACGCGGTGCCCGGCCTCGAGCAGCACACGCGCGCAGGCCGACCCGATGTAACCCGCCCCGCCGCACACCAGTATGTTCATTGAGGGCCTCGTGAGCGGAGTGCGTGCATCCGCTTCTACTCGCGCTCGGGCAAGATGGTGAGCGGCGCCGTTTGCCCATCCAGGCGCTTGAGACCGGATTGCTCGAACATCACGGTCACTTCTTCGTCCTCGCCGCGCACGCGCGATTCGAGCACCATCCCCTCGCCGAAGAGAGTGTGCGCGACGCGCATGCCGGCGGCATAACGCGCGGCAGGCGCGGGGACCTCCGCCGAGCGGCGGCGCGCGGGCTCCCAGGCCCAGGCGGCGCGCTCCGGCCGGCCCCAGCCAACCCCGTGGGGTTCGGCGGCCGCGGACTGCGCCAGAAGATGGGGCGGCAGATCGCGCAGGAAGCGCGACGGGTCGCACACCCCGCCCGCGCCGTACGACGAGCGGCGGAACGCACGCACCAGGAACAGGCGCTCCTTGGCGCGAGTGATGCCAACATAGCACAGGCGGCGTTCTTCGGCCAGCGCCTCCGGATCGTCGAGCGAGCGCTGATGCGGCAGCACGCCCTCATCCAGGCCGATGATGAAGACCACCGGGAACTCGAGTCCCTTGGCCGCGTGCAGGGTGAGCAATGTCGGCGCGTCGGCGCTCTCGCTGAGCGTATCCTGATCGGACACCAGGGCCACCTCTTCGAGGAAGCGCTCGAGCGGCAGCGTATCGAACTCGCGCGCGACGGCGATCAGTTCCTCGACGTTTTCCCAGCGCTCGGCGCCTTCCTGGGTGCCGTCGTCGACGTGAGTGCGGTAGCTCAGCTCCTCCAGCACGCGCTGGGCAAGCGCGGCGGGAGTGAGCTGCGTGCGCTGCTCGCGCCATGCAGCCAGCATCTGCCCGAAACGGATCAGGCTGGCGAGTACCCGTCCGCGAAAGGCGGCGGCATACGGGGAGGCCTGGCCGTCGCGTCCGAGGTCGATCAGAATCTCGCCGGCTGGGCGTCCCTCGCCGGCGGCCAGCGCAAACAATCCATCGGCCGATCGCTCACCCAGCCCGCGCGCCGGCACGTTGAGGATGCGGGCAAGGCTCACCCCGTCGGCGGGGTTGCTCACCAGGCGCAGGTACGAAAGCGCATCTTTGACTTCGCGCCGTCCATAGAAGCGCTGTGCACCCACCAGCTTGTAGGGAAGATTGGCGCGCAAGAAAGCTTCTTCGAGCGCACGGGATTGCGCATTGGTGCGATACATGACCGCGCAGTCGCCCGGACGCACGGCCGGGCCGGTGCTGCTCTCGGCCGTCAGGGTGGCGATGGTTTCGACGACGTACAGGGCTTCGTCGTCTTCGTTGTAGGCCTCGTGCAACGTGATGGTGACGCCAGCCCCGCGCTGAGTGAAGAGCTGCTTGTCGACGCGGCGCGCGTTGCGGCGGATGACGGCCATGGCCGCATCCAGGATGTTTTGCGAGGAGCGGTAGTTCTCTTCGAGCAAGATGGTGCGCGCCTCGGGGAAATCCTCGAGGAATCGCTGGACGTTGCGATAATCGGCGCCACGCCAGCGGTAGATGGATTGATCGGCGTCGCCTACGGCGAACAGGTTGCGATGGGCCAGGGCCAGACTACGCACCAGGCGGTACTGGGCGGCATTCGTGTCTTGAAACTCATCGACCAGAATGTGCTGGAAGTGTTCCTGGTAGCGGGCCAGGAGCTCTGGATGTTCGTCGAACAGCCGCACCACGAGCAGCAGCAGATCGTCGAAATCCACTGCGTGATTGGCCGCCAGCAATTCCTGATAGCGTGTATACACCCGCCCCGCGTTGCGCTCCCAGGGCGTCGTGTCGCTGAAGGCCTCGGGGCCGAGCATGTCGTTCTTGGCTTTCGAGATGGCCGCGAGCATGGCCGCGGGGCGATACTGTTTATCATTGATCAGGAGGTCGTCGAGGGCCAGGCGCACCACGCGCTCCTGGTCGTCCTCGTCGTAGATGACATAATCGCGGGGCAGTCCGAGCGCCGCGCCATCTTGCCGCAGCCAGCGCGCGCACAGCGAGTGAAATGTGCCGGCCGAGAGCAGCCTCAGCCCGGCGCCCTGCAGGCTGGGGTCGACCGATCGTGCGAGCAATCCCTCCGCGCGCGAACGCATCTCGCGCGCGGCCTTGTTGGTGAAAGTGACCGCCAGGATGCGCGATGCGTTGAGGCCGGTCTCGAGCACGAGGTAGGCCAAGCGATACGCCAGCACGCGCGTCTTGCCGGAGCCCGGCCCGGCAACAACCAGCACCGGGCCCGGGCCGGCGGTGACAGCCTGCCGTTGTTGGGCGTTGAGTTCGTCGAGTAAAGCCATGGGAGGCGAGATTTGCCAAGCGCCAATCTCGCCGGAATTGTAACGGGATTGAGAGGGAGAATCAAGCAACACCGCACGGGTGTGCTCTCATGAGCGCGGCATTTTGCCCGCACGGGGTGGCGACCGATGCGGAGGAGGGCATAGCACGCATTACGGAAGCATGCTAGCAAGCGGCATGCGCACGCCTGGCCGCGCCGCGGACGACGGCAAGGGTGTGGCGCGCTCGAGGACGTGCGATTCTGCCAGGGCGAGCTGGCAACTCCTCGTGCTCCTACCCCAGGAGTTGCCAGGAACACAGCGCAGGCGGTCGGCCTGCGCTGATGGCAAGCGCTCGAACGATTGGGTTGGGCCAGAGGGGCCCGACCTCGTTTTGAGGCAGGCGGCTAGTCGCTGGCCGGTCGAGAGCTCAG
>JBGOXY010000156.1:0-5429 GCA_041479415.1 Anaerolineae bacterium | reverse complement strand
GTGAGCGCCAGGCGCGCCGCCTGGTCGTTCAGCGCGCGCAGGATACGCGGGTGGGCATGTCCCTGGTTGAGCGCGGAGTACGAGCTCAGGCAGTCGAGGTAGCGCCGGCCCTCGACGTCGTAGACCCACACCCCTTCGCCGCGAGCGAGCACCACATCGAGCGGCCTGTAATTGTGCGCACCAAGCCGGTCCTCCAAATCGATGTAGTCGCGCGTCTCGGGCATACGACTATCCTCGCGGCGCCAGGAGCCGTATCAGCAGCGCCTTCTGAGCGTGCATGCGGTTCTCCGCTTGGAGGAAAATGGCCGAGTGCGGACTGTCCGCCACCTCATCCGTGATCTCCTGACCGCGGTGCGCGGGCAGGCAGTGCATCACGATCGCTTTCGGGTCGGCCAGCGCCAGCAGGGCGGCGTTAACCTGATAGGGCGGGAAGATGCGCTTGCGCGCCTCGCTCTCGGCCTCCTGGCCCATGCTGGTCCAGGTATCGGTGTAGATGACCTGCGCCCCGCGCACGGCCGCCTGAGGGTCGCGCAAGGCCGTTACCTGGCTGCCGCTCTCGCGCGCGAATTCGCGGCCGCGTTCCAGCACTGCTGCCGGCAAATCGTATCCTTCGGGCGTGGCAATTATGAAGTGCGCACCAAGCTTGGCGCAGATGTGAAGCAGGGAGGTGGCCACGTTGTTGCCATCGCCCACGTAAGCCACGCGCAGGCCGCGCAGGGGCCCAAACCGTTCGTGGATGGTGAGCGCGTCGGCCAGGGCCTGGCACGGGTGGTTGTAGTCGGAGAGGCCGTTGATCACGGGCACGCGCGACCACTTGGCCAGCTCCACAACGTGCTGGTGGTCGAAAACGCGCGCCATGATGCCGTCCACGTAGCCCGAGAGGACACGCGCAACGTCAGCGATGGATTCGCGCTGGCCCAGGCCCACCTCGCTCGGCGAAAGGTAAAGCGCGTCGCCGCCCAGCTGGCGCATGGCCATATCGAACGAAACCCGCGTGCGCAGGCTGGGCTTCTGAAAGACCATGCCCAGCACTTTGCCCGCCAGGATCGGTTTGTTGCCGCCCTGGGTTCGTTCCTGCTTGAGGGTCAGAGCGAGATCGAGCAGGTCCTCGAGTTCGTGCGGTGAGAGGTCCGCCACGGCGAGGAAATGCTGCATAGGAGAGCGCTCCTTAAGGGGATGAGGTGGGGAGAGTATAGCATAGAGACGAGGTCATTCAGCGGTGCGAGGCGCCGCTCGAAGCTGTTACGCCGGACTCTTGAGGGCGGGTTATCGGATATACTGCTCCCGCGCATCCGCGGCACCGCGCGCCTCCCTAAGTGAGCTGCATGAGCGACGACATCTCCCCGATCCGCAAACAATACCTCGATATCAAGCGCGACTACCCGGATACGGTTCTCTTCTTCCGGCTGGGCGACTTTTACGAGACGTTTGACGAAGACGCGCAGGTCGCCTCGCGCGAATTGGATATCGTGCTCACCTCGCGCAACGTGGCCAAGGGCACTCGCGTGCCCATGGCCGGAATCCCCGCTCATGCCGCCGAAGGCTATATCGCCCGCCTCATCAGCCGCGGATTGCACGTGGCCATCTGCGACCAGGTGGGCGACGCGGTGCGCGGACTCATGCCGCGCGAGGTGGTGCGTGTCTTCACGCCCGGCACCCTCATGGAAGAAACGATGCTCGCGCCGCGCGCCAACAATTACCTGGCTGCGGCGCTCGTTGTCGATAACCAAGTCGGCATCGCCTACGCCGACGTTTCGACCGGCGAATTCCGCGCCACCGCCACTGCTGGTGAGAATCCAGCCCAGGTACTGCGCGACGAGCTGGCTCGGCTCAACGCGGCCGAGGTCCTGCTGCCCGAAGGGACTGCGCTCGGCAACGGCCCATCGCTCGCGGTGACTGAACTGCCCTCGTGGAAGTTCGAGCTCGGCCGCTGCGAGCAAACGTTGCTCGAACACTTCTCGACCGCCAGCCTGGAGGGCTTCGGCCTAGCCGGGCTACCCATGGCCACTCGCGCCGCAGGCGCACTTCTCCAGTACGTGCGCGAGACCCAGCCCAAGGCGCTCGGCCTATTGGCCGGGCTGGCTCACTACAGTCTGACGGACTTCATGCTGCTGGATGCCGCGACTCGCCGCGGCCTCGAGCTCACCGAGACCCTGCGCTCGCGCGAGGTCCACGGCTCGCTGCTCGGCGTACTCGACATGACCGTGACGCCGATGGGGGCACGCTTACTGCGGGTGTGGATCAACCAGCCTTTGCTCAACCTGGCAGCCATCCAGGCGCGCCAGGACCAGGTACAGGCCTTTGTCGAAGGGGGCCTAGCACGACTGAGCTTCCGCGAGCCGCTGGCGAAGCTGGGCGACCTCGAGCGCCTGGCCAACCGCACCGCCTCTGGGCACGCCACCCCGCGCGACCTGGTGGGGCTGCGCACACACCTGAGTGGTCTTCCAGTGGTACGCGCTACGCTTGAGGCCGCGCCGGGTTTGGTCGGCTTCGCCGGCGAAGTGGACTTGTGCGCGGACGTTCTCAGCCTGCTGCAGGCGGCCATCGCCGAAGACGCGCCGGCCACCCTCGCCCAGACCGGCGTTGTGCGAGCCGGGTTCTCCGAGGAGCTCGACCAGACGGTCGTGGGCATCCACGAGGCACGCCGCTGGATCGCCAACCTGGAGGCCGAGGAGCGGGCGCGCACGGGCATCCGCACACTGAAAGTGGGATTCAATAAGATCTTTGGCTACTACCTCGAGGTCACGCGAGCCAATGCCGGGGCCGTTCCCCCCGAATACATTCGCAAGCAGACCCTGGTCAACGCCGAGCGCTATATCACCCCGCAGATGAAGGAAGTGGAAGCGCAAATCCTCAATGCCGAAGAGCGCATCCGGGAGATCGAGGGGCGTTTGTTTGCGGAGGTGTGCCGCACTCTCGCCGCCGCGGCGCCGCGCTTGCAGCACACCTCGGCCGCCCTGGCACGGCTGGATGTTGTGGCCGCGCTTGCCGAAATAGCGGTGCAGCGCGCATATGTGCGCCCGACGCTCGTCGAAGAGGACACGCTCGAGATCGTGGGCGGTCGACATCCCGTGGTCGAGCAGTTCCTCTCGCCCCAACGCTTCGTGCCCAATGATGCCATGCTCGAAGGTGGCGAGCGCATCCGCGTTATCACCGGCCCGAACATGTCCGGCAAGAGCACCTACCTGCGGCAGGTTGCGTTGCTGTGCCTGATGGCGCAGATCGGTTCCTTCGTCCCGGCCGCCTCGGCCCGCATCGGCCTGGTCGATCGCATCTTTACCCGCATCGGCGCGCAGGATGAGATTCACAGCGGGCAATCGACCTTCATGGTGGAGATGATCGAAGCCGCCAACATCCTGCACCATGCCACGCGGCGCAGCTTGCTCATCTTCGATGAGGTGGGGCGCGGCACGTCCACCTACGACGGCGTCTCGATCGCCTGGGCCGTCATCGAGTACATCCACAATCACCCGCGCCTGCAATCACGAACGTTCTTTGCCACTCACTATCACGAACTCATTCGGCTGGCGGATTTCCTGCCGGCGGTGCGCAACTACAACGTGGCAGTGGTCGAGCAGGGCAAGAATGTCGTCTTCCTGCATCAGATTATCGCCGGCGGTGCCGATCGCTCCTACGGCATCCATGTGGCCCAGTTGGCCGGCCTGCCGCGGCCGATCATCGCCCGCGCCGAGGAGATTCTGGCCGAGCTCGAATCCCACAGCGAGCGGGCCGACAAACCTCAACCGCAGATGCTGCAGCTCAGCTTCGCCTCTGGCAACGACCCATTGCGCGAGGCTTTGGCCCAGCTCGATGTTCCCGGGCTGACCCCCATCGAGGCGCTCAACCTGCTGTATGAGTGGCAGAAGCGTTACACCTCGCCCGAAGGCGACCATTCGCCGTGACGTGGGCCACGTAGGCCGCAGCCCTTCCTTCGGGTGCGCGCCAATGCTAGAATGAGCGGCATCGCCGCGCGGCTGAAGTGCCCGGCGGGCAACCCCTGGCTTCCTCATCCTGCCATCACATACCCGCTGCATCTGGGTGGAATGGGCACGGTTCGATCCTTCGTCAACGGCACGGTGATTGTTCGCCTGTCGGTTGACGAGAGAGCTGCGTCGCGGAGGCGGCATGCCATTGTCGGAAATCACTCAGCGCCAGATCACCACATTCATCGCGCCCTTCGAGGGCTGCGGACGCGAGTCTCTGCTGCCGGCCCTGCTGGCCGCGCAGCGTCGCTTCGCGCACATTCCCGAAGCCGTCGCCGAGCGCATTGCCCACACCCTCGGCGTTCCGCTCGTCGAGGTGCACGGCGTCATCGAGTTCTACTCACTCCTCACCACCCAGCCCACCGGCCGCACAGTGGTGCGCGTGTGCACCAACCCCGCCTGCAGCATGGCGGGCGCACACGAAACACTGAGCGCCGCGCTGAAGACTCTGCGTGTGAAGGAAGGCCAGGTGAGCTCCGACGGCCGCTTCTCGGTCGAGCGCGCGCCGTGCCTCGGTCTGTGTGACCATGCACCGGCGATGCTCGTCGGCGAGAGGCCGGTGGCGCAAGCGCACGCCAGCCGCATCGGCACCATTTTGAGGGGCGGGGGGGCTCGCCCCCGCGGCCTGGTCTTGGGCAACCCTCGCTGGCTCACCGCACGCTGCGGCATTGGTGATCCGACTTCGCTGCGCGAGTTCCGGGCACGCGAGGGCTTCAAAGGCTTGCAGCGCGCACTCAGCCTTACCCCGCCGCAGGTCATCGCCGAGGTCAAGGCCGCCGGGTTGATCGGCAAAGGCGGCGCGGCCTTCCCGACGGGTGTCAAGTGGGAGGGCGCAGCGAACGCCTCGGGCGCGCCCAAGTACATCGTGTGCAACGGGGATGAGTCGGAGCCGGGAACCTTTAAGGACCGCGTGCTCATGGAAGAGGACCCCTTCAGCATTGTCGAAGCCATGATCATTGCCGGATACGCCGTGGGCGCCACACGCGGCATCTGGTACATCCGCGGCGAGTATCCGCGCGCCCTGGCGGCCGCGCGCACGGCGGTGGACGCCGCGCGCCGCGCGAAATACCTCGGGCCGGATGTGCTGGGCAAGGGATTCGAATTCGAGCTCGAGGTCCGCTCGGGCGCCGGTGCCTACGTCTGCGGCGAGGAAACGGCGCTGTTCGAGGCGGTGGAAGGCAAGCGCGGGCTACCGCGCATCAAGCCGCCCTTCCCCACCACGTTCGGTGTGTTCGGCAAACCCACGGCCATCAACAACGTCGAGACGTTGTGCACGGTGCCCGTCATTCTGCGCCTCGGCGTGGAGAAGTACCGCAACACCGGGACTCCGGGCTCGCCGGGCACGAAGCTCTTGTGCGTCTCGGGAGACGTTGCCCGGCCCGGGTTGTACGAGCTGCCCTTTGGCGTGACGCTGCGCGAGCTGCTTTTTGAGCACGCGGGCGGCAT
>JBGOXY010000155.1:0-5455 GCA_041479415.1 Anaerolineae bacterium | reverse complement strand
GGATAGTTCTTCTTGAGGTTGGCCAGAACGGCCACGGTCATGGTCGGGGATATGCGCCGGGGAATGGCCCGGCTGGCAGGCGTGCTACGAGGTCCAGGGGGGTCGTCCGCGACCCGTTCTTCCTTCATGCATCACCTCGCGAGGCGGAATGATGTTCGGCCAGGTCCGCGCGATGAACTGAGAGGCGCGTGCGATACCGAAGCAGTGCGCAATCGGGCCGGGGCGGATTATAGCGGGTTTCGCACGCTGCGACGGGGCCCATGCTCGCCGGGCTGGCGAACGTCGCGCATTGCCCGCCGCCTCAACCCGCGCCCCTCAAGTACGCGGCGACACGGTCGCGCACCTCCATAGGAGTGAGCGAATCCGTCGCCAAGTAGAAGTGGCAGCGCGAGCGGGCATCGGTCAGGCGCCGTTGCTGTTCGAGGTAATCCCGCTCGAGCCATTTGAAGTGCTTGCGAACGGTGCAGGTTTCGAAACTTGCGTCGAGGAAGATGAGCACGTCGGGCGGCGTGCCGCGACGCCAGAGGTCCGGGATGAAGGAATGTTCCTGCGCGATTTGGCGCACCTCGATGCCCAGCGCGTGAAGGGAGTGGGCCAGGGTTGTCTTGCCTGCTCCGCACGGCCCGACGACGAGAATCCTGGCCGGGGATCGAGGCGGGGTCAGAGCGGCAGGTGCACCCACAGCCGTCGCACCTCGTCGCCTTGCCGCGCGCCGACCGACACCACCAGCACGCTGATGTCGTCTGCGGGTCGCCCCTCTTCGAGCGTCATCGCCTCGGCCAGCAGGCGATCGGCCCATTCGGCACACGGCGCGCCCTCGCGCAGAAAGCGGCCCAGCGCGTCCGGAATGTCGTATCCGTCGCCGTGGCGCTGCCCGGCATGCGGCAAACCGTCGGTGAATACCACGGCCGCCAGGCCCTCCTCCAGCGGCACCTGGCTGATCACCGGCCGGGTTGTGCGGCGCGTGCCCACCGCATGCGACGGCTGATCGAGGGTTTCGATCGTGCCGCCCGAGATCAGGTAGGCCGGTTCGGGGTTGTTGCGGGTGACCACCAAGGTGCTGGAGGCCATATCGACCGAGACGATATTGAGCGTGGCGGTCACCTGCCCGGAGCGCTCGGCGAAGAGGTAATCGGAGGCGGCCCGCGCCGCCGCACCGTCGCGCACGCCCTCGGCCAGCAGCCCGACCGCCTTGCGGGCCACCAGGTTGGCGATGGACTTGGCCGCGCGGCCCGAGCGCTGGCCGTCAACCAGCACCCACGACATACCGCCGCCCGGGCGCTCGATCATCTCGAGCGTGTCTCCGCTCTCGAGGGTGGCGTACTTGCGGACTTTGGCGACGACGGCGTGAAGGTCCATGGTGTGATCGCGGGAAGCAAAACAATCGGGATTGCGCTATCGGATTCTAGCACACGTGCTTGCCCGGCTTCCTCACTTGTGGTATCATCGCTGCGTCCTGGCGCACCCACAATCATGACACACGGGGACCCACATGGCACCCAAGTCGCGGGTAGATCTCATGGTGGGCCGCCTGCGCGATTTGCAGGCTGGCACGCCGGACGTCGAAGCCTCGGCCATCGTCAGCGTTGATGGACTGATCATCGCCTCCTCATTGCCCGCGGGTGTCGAGGAAGACCGCGTCTCGGCCATGTCGGCCGCGATGCTCAGTCTCGGCGAACGCATCTCGGCCGAACTGGGGCGCGGGCAGCTCGACCAGGTCTACATTCACGGGAAGCAGGGCTATGTGCTGCTCATGTCTGCGGGGAACGATGCCGTGCTGACGGTGCTGGCCCGCGAGGGCGCCAAACTCGGGCTGGTCTTGCTTGAAATGCGCCGCGCGGCTGAGGACATCTCGAAGCTGGTAGGGTAGACGTGCACCAACGCTCTCACACACTCGATCTCAACCCAACGCCAACGATCCGTGGGGAGGTGGCAAGTGCAAACCTCCCCACGGCCTTTTTAAGGAGGAAGTCATGACGCGCTATGTTTTCTTCACCGGCGGGGTGGTGAGCTCGGTGGGCAAGGGCGTGACGGCCGCCTCGGTCGGACTGTTGCTCAAGGAACGCGGTTTCCGCGTCGCGGTACAGAAGCTCGATCCATACATCAATGTCGACCCGGGCACCATGAGTCCCTACCAGCACGGTGAAGTGTTCGTGCTGGATGACGGGGCGGAGACCGACCTGGATCTGGGGCATTACGAGCGCTTCATCGACACCAGCCTGACCCGCGTGTGCAACGTGACCTCCGGCCAGGTCTACGCCGAAGTCATTGCCAAGGAACGGCGCGGCGACTTCTTGGGCGGGACGATCCAAGTCATCCCTCATGTGACCAATGAGATCAAGCGGCGGATCGGTCAGGTGGGCAAGGCCCTGGACGCCGAAATCGTTCTGGTGGAGGTGGGCGGAACGGTGGGCGACATCGAATCGCTGCCCTTCCTCGAGGCCCTGCGTCAGATGCGCTCGGACGCGGGGCGGGGCAATACGGTTTACATCCACGTCACACTGCTGCCCTACATCGGCGCGACGCATGAACTGAAAACCAAGCCCACGCAGCATTCGGTGCGCGAGCTGCGATCGATCGGCATTACGCCCGACATGATTGTGGCCCGCTCCGACCACCCCATGAATGGCGACCTGCGGGCCAAGATTGCGCTCTTCTGCGACGTCGAGCCGCGGGCGGTGGTGCCCCTGGTGACCGTGCCCGAGATCTACCAGGTGCCGCTGGAACTCGAGCGGGCGGGAGTGGCCGACTACATCCTCGAGCGCCTGGGGCTGGAGGCGCGCCGCGTGCCGCAGTTGCAGGCGTGGGAACAATTGATCGAACGCGCCGCGCAGACGAAGCCGGCCGTGAAGATCGCCCTGGTGGGCAAGTACGTCGAGCTCAAGGACGCGTATTTGAGCGTGCGCGAGGCGCTCAGGCATGCCGGGTTGGCGCTCGGTTACGAGGTCGAGATCGAATGGGTGCATTCCGCCGAACTCGAGAAGGGCAAAGGCTGGGAGGGGGTGCGTGATGCGCACGGCATCGTCGTGCCCGGTGGTTTCGGTTCGCGCGGTATCGAAGGCAAGATCGCCGCTGCACGTTTCGCGCGCGAGAACAAGGTTCCTTACCTGGGTCTCTGCCTGGGGATGCAAGTCATGGTCATCGACTTCGGTCGGTTCGTGCTCGGCAGCGAGGAAGTCAACTCCACCGAATTCGACCGAAACACGCCTCACCCGGTGATCGACTTGTTGCCGGAGCAGCGAGCCATCGCCGACATGGGTGGTACCATGCGCCTGGGGCTCTACCCCTGCCATCTGCAGCCGGGCAGCAAGGCTGCCCGAGCCTACCCGCAGCCGATTGTCGAGGAACGCCACCGCCACCGCTTCGAATTCAACAACAGCTATCGGGATGCCTTTGCCCAACGCGGATTGGTTTACTCCGGGCTTTCGCCGGATGGGCGGCTGGTGGAGATCGCCGAACTGGCCGACCATCCGTTCATGGTCGGCAGCCAGTTCCATCCCGAATTCCTCTCACGACCCAACCGGCCGCATCCGCTCTTTCGCGCATTCGTCGAGGCCGCCATTGCGCGCAAGGCGCAGGTCGGGTAGAACGCCTCCGATCTTTCGCGGCCGAGTGGTGATCTCACGGTGAGCCTCCCGGGATCGTCGACAGGAAGGCCAGTCATCGTCGTCGGGGCAGGCTTCGGCGGGCTGTTTGCCGCCCAGCGCCTGGCCCGTGGCGGTGCGCAGGTGGTGCTCGTCGACCGGCGCAACTTCCACACCTTCACGCCGCTCCTGTATCAAGTCGCCGCGGCGGAACTTGAACCCGACGAAATCTCCTATCCGGTGCGGACGATCTTTCGCGGACATAAGAATGTGCGCATGGTTCTGGGCGAAGTGCAGCGAGTTGACCTGCTCGCCAGGACAATCCAGGTCGGCCAACTCCAGCTCGGTTTCGAGAACCTCATCCTCGCAACCGGATCCACGACCAGCTTCTTTGGAATTCAGGGTGCGCCCGAACATGCCCTGCCACTTAAGACCCCCGGCGATGCCGTTCGTTTGCGCAGCCACATCCTCGGCTGCTTCGAGCGGGCCGCGCTCGAGCATGTAAGAGCAGAGCGCGTGCGGCTGATGACATTTGTGATCGTGGGCGGCGGGCCGACGGGTGTCGAGTATGCCGGCGCGCTGGCCGAACTGATCCGCGGCCCGTTGGCACGCGATTTCCCGTCGCTCGACCTCGGCGAATGCGCAGTGATACTCGTTGAAGCCTCGCCCAGGTTGCTGGGCAGTTTTCCCCAACGCTTGGGAGAGTATGCACTGGGGCGGCTGCAGGGCATGGGCGTGGAGGTGCGTCTCTCCGCGCGGGTCCTGACGGTCGCGCCGGGATCATTGAAGTTGGAGGAAGGCCACGCGTTGGAGGCCGCCACGATGGTGTGGACTGCCGGCGTGCGCGGCGATCCGATGCTCGCGGGGTGGGGGCTGCCCACCGCGCGCGACGGGCGGGTGCCGGTCGAGCCCACGTTGCAGGTGGCGGGTCATCCGCATGTGTATGTCGTGGGCGACGGCGCCTACCTCGAGCAGGACGGCGCTCCGCTGCCCATGCTCGCGCCGGTCGCCATCCAAGCCGGCCAGGCAGCTGCTGAGAACATCCTGCGAACGGCTGCCGGCCGGCCGGCGCGTTCTTTCCGCTACAAAGACAAGGGGACGATGGCGACCATCGGCCGCAATGCGGCAGTTGCCATTCTGGGCGGACGCGGGTACACCGGGTTCGTCGCCTGGGTGATCTGGCTGGCGATACACATCTCTAGCCTGATTGGATTTCGCAATCGCCTGCTGGTGCTCACCAATTGGGCGTGGGATTACCTGTTCTTCGAACGGGGCGTGCGGCTGATCGACCCCAATCCGTGACGATCCGCCAACCCGCCTCGTCGCGGGCATCGACCAGGGAGCCTGCCCGCTGCAACGTCGGACGGACCCCGGGAGAGTGGACATGACGGAGCCACGTGCGATACGCGCATTGTTCTTGGACGTGGGCGGCGTTCTGCTGACGAACGCGTGGGATGATGAGGCATTGCAACGCGCTGCGCGCGAGTTCGACTTCGACCTGGGCGACCTTCGCGCTCGTCACACCCTCATGCATGAGACCTACGAACTGGGCAAGATCGCGCTGTCGGACTACCTGCGGCATGTAGTATTCTACGCGCCGCGTGCGTTCAGCCTGGAAGACTTCGCAGCGTTCATGCGCGCGCAATCCAAGATCTTGCCAGGGATGATCGAGCTCTTTGCCGGGATCAAACGAAAGTACGGGCTGACAGTCGTCGTGGTGAGCAACGAGGGGCGCGAGCTGATGGATCATCGGACGGAGGAGTTCCGCCTGGATGAGCTGGCCGACGTGTTCGTTGTCTCGTGCCACGTGCATCTGCGCAAGCCCGACCCGGCCTTCTACCGTGTTGCGCTCGACATTGCGTGCGTTCACG
>JBGOXY010000154.1:0-5467 GCA_041479415.1 Anaerolineae bacterium | reverse complement strand
GTTAAGACCGGTGGCAAGGAGCGCGACTGCGTTCCACCCGCCCTCCGGCGTGCGGGCGAGCGCCCACACCGTGCCGGCGCAGTAGTCCCCGAAGAGATACACGCCGAGCAGCGCCGGCAGCGCTTGGCCGCGGTAGATGTAGCCGCCGGTAACCGAACAGCCCTGAGTGTGGTCGTACTCCCATACCGGCAGGGTCAGCCCCTCGCGGTAGCCGCCCTGATAGGCGTGCAGGCCTTCCATTGCGTTCCAACCGTAGTTCAACCCGCCCGCCCCGGCCGGCTGCAGGTCGATCTCTTCATATTGATTCTGTCCCACGTCGCCGATCCACATCTCGCCGGTCGCGCGGTCGAACGAGAAACGCCACGGGTTCCGCAGGCCGGTGGCCCAGATCTCCGGCCGCGCGTCGCTCTGTTCGCTCAGGGGGTTATCGGGCGGTATGGCATACGGATCACCGTTGTCGACATCCAGGCGCAGGATTTTTCCAAGCAGCGTGTTGAGGCGCTGACCTGCGCCGAGGGGGTCGCCGGCGGATCCGCCGTCGCCTACCCCGATGTAAAGGAAGCCATCCGGTCCGAAGGCGAGTTCTCCCCCGTTGTGATTGGGGTATGGCTGGTCGATGCGCAGGAGCACCTTCTCGCTCGAGGCCTCGATCTGATCAGCCGAGGGGTCGGCCTGAAAGCGTGAGATCACCGTGTTGCCATTCAGGTCGGTGTAGTCCACGAAGAACTGGCCGTTCTCGGCAAAGCGCGGATGAAAGGCCAGCCCGAGCAGCCCCTGTTCGCTACCCGCGCTGCCGACCCGGTTGCGGATATCCAAATAGGGCTCGGGCAGAAGGTTGCCATCCCGCAGGAGGCGCACTCGGCCGGGCTTCTCGACGAGAAAAAGGCGCTGTGATCCGTCGCCGCTATGGGTGAGATAGACCGGGCGATCGAGCCCGCTGGCGACGGCTTCGAGAGCGTAGTCGCCCGGGTGCGGGAGTTGGCCGGTAACGACCTCGGGCGTGGGGGCGGGCAGCGTGGCTTCGGGGACGAAGGGGGTTGGCTCGAATGTGGGTGTGGCCGGTGGTGGGGCGGGGGTAAGCGTGCTGTCTACCGTCGGGCTGACCTGCGTCTCCGGGGCGACCGGGCCCAGGCAGCCGCTGAGCGTGCTCGCAAGGAGCACGCCGGCCGCGAGCCCAATGCGCGGCCACCTGTTAGAAAACCGAGTCGAGTGACTCATTGCCGGCCGGGCCGTGTCACTCGCTCGCGACGGGCGGTTCTTCCGCGGGCGGCGGCTTTGGCGAGGCCTTGGGCCGGGAGGCCTTGACCAATTGGCGCACGACGGTCGGCAGGATCCCGCCGTTGCGGTAGTACACGACGTCGACCGGCGTGTCGAGGCGGGCCACGGCGGTGAAGGTCGTGGTTGTCCCGTCGTCGCGCCGGGCGATGACCGCCACTTCCTGGCGCGGCTGCATTTCCGCCGAGATCCCCTGAATGGTGATGAACTCGTCGCCCTTGAGGCCAAAGGCCGCGGCGTTCTCACCTTCGTTGAACTGCAACGGCAGGACGCCCATGCCGACCAGATTGGCGCGGTGGATGCGTTCGAAGGACTCGGCAATTACGGCCCGCACGCCCAGCAGCAGCGGCCCCTTGGCGGCCCAATCGCGCGACGAGCCGGTGCCGTATTCCTTGCCGGCGATGACCACCAGCGGGATGCCTTCTTCCTGGTAACGCATGGCCGCGTCGAAGATGGTCATGCGGTCGGCGTCCGGGTAGTGCGGGGTGAAGCCGCCTTCCGCCCCCGCCACGAGCAAGTTCTTGATGCGGATGTTGGCAAATGTGCCGCGCACCATCACCTGATGATTGCCGCGCCGCGCGCCGAACGAGTTGAAATGCGCTTTGCTGACGTTGTGCTGGCGCAGATACTGCCCGGCCGGCCCGCTTTCGGGAATATCGCCGGCCGGCGAGATGTGGTCGGTGGTGATCGAGTCGCCGAATAAGGCGAGGATGCGCGCACCCTGGATCGGCTTCATGGCGGCCGGCTTAAGCGTCAGCCCCTCGAAGAAGGGCGGCTCTTGGATGTAGGTGGACTTGCGCTCCCACGCGTAGAGCTCGCCCTCCCCGGCCGGGATGGCATTCCACGCCGCGTTGCCGGCGAACACGTCGGCGTAGGTGCGGGCAAACATGTCGGGCTGGATCAGGGCGAGCGCCTCGCTCACCTCGGCCCGCGTCGGCCACAGGTCACGCAGGAATACGGGCGCACCCTCCCGGTCGAGACCCAGCGGCTCGCTCGAGAGGTCGATGGCCACGGTGCCGGCCAGAGCGAAAGCCACCACCAGCGGCGGCGAGGCCAGGTAGTTGGCGCGCGTGAGGGGGTGCACCCGGCCCTCGAAGTTGCGGTTGCCCGAGAGGACAGCCGCGGCCACCAGGTTCTTCTCCTGGACCGCTTTGGCGACGGCCGTGGGCAGCGGGCCGGAGTTGCCGATGCAGGTGGTGCAGCCGTAACCGACGAGATGAAAGCCGAGCTCGTCGAGGAAGGGCTGCAGGCCAGCCGCCTGCAGGTACTCGCTGACCACTTTCGAGCCGGGCGCGAGGCTCGTCTTCACATAACCGGGGACGCGCAGCCCGCGCTCGACCGCCTTCTTGGCGAGCAGCCCGGCCGCGATCATCACCGACGGGTTGGAGGTATTGGTGCAGGACGTGATGGCAGCGATGACCACATCCCCATCGCGCGCGGGAAGCGTGGGCAGCGCGGGTTCGGCGGGTGCGGTCGCCTCGGCCGGTGCGGGTGCGCCTTCCGGCGGGGCGGCGAGGGCGGGCTCCGCGGCGACCGGCTCGAGGATGGGCTCGCTCTTGCCGTACACCTCGCGCAGCGCAACGGCGAAGCTGGTCTTGATCTCCGTGAGGGCCACCCGATCTTGCGGGCGACGCGGTCCGGCGAGCGACGGCTCGACCGTCGCCAGGTCAAACTCGAGCCGGTCGGAGTAGTCCGCCTCGGGTGACTCCTGGGTGCGGAACAAGCGCTGCTCCTTGCAATAGCGCTCGACGCGCACCACGTGCTCCTCGCTGCGCCCGGTGCGGCGCAAGTAGCTGAGGGTCTCGTCGTCGACCGGGAAGAAGCCGCAGGTTGCGCCGTACTCGGGGGCCATGTTGCCGATCGTGGCCCGATCGGGCAGGCTCATGCTCGAGAGGCCCGGGCCGAAGAACTCGACGAACTTTTCAACCACCCCCGCCCGCCGCAGGAGCTGGGTCAGGGTCAACACGAGATCGGTGGCGGTCACGCCCTCGCGCAGTTCGCCCGAGAGCTTCACGCCCACCACCTGCGGCGTGAGGAAGTACAGCGGCTGGCCAAGCATCACGGCTTCGGCTTCAATGCCGCCCACGCCCCAGCCCAGCACGCCCAGCCCGTTGACCATAGTTGTGTGCGAGTCGGTGCCTACCAGCGTGTCGGGGTGGGCGGTCGGGTATTTCTCCTTGCCCATGGGGTGTGCCAGCACGACTCCCGCCAGGTACTCCAGGTTGACCTGGTGCACGATGCCGGTGGCCGGCGGCACGACGCGCAATCCTTTGAAGGCATCTTGTCCCCAGCGCAGGAAGGCGTAGCGTTCGCGATTGCGTTCGAACTCAATTTCGGCGTTGCGCCCAAGCGCAGCCGGCGTGCCGTATTGGTCGACCTGCACGGAGTGGTCAATCACCAGGTCCACCGGGACGAGCGGATTGACCTTGGCGGGGTCGCCGCCCAGGCGCTGCACTGCAGCGCGCATGGCGGCCAGGTCCACCAGGCAAGGAACGCCGGTGAAATCCTGCAAGAGAACCCGCGCGGGTTTGAATGGGATTTCGGCGGGCTGCGCCTCGTGCGGTTGCCAGCGCGCGAGGCGCTCGACCTCGTCGCGCGTGATGTCGACTCCATCGCAGTGGCGTAAGACCGATTCGAGCAGCACGCGCAGAGTGAAAGGCAGACGGTCGAGAGAGGGCAACACCCCTAGGCGCTCGAGTGCATCCAGGCGATAGACGAAAAACGACTCGCGGCCGTGCCTGACGAGCGCGCGTGCGCCGAATGGATCCTGCATACGTCTGCGGGCCATGCTCTCTCCTCTCAGGGTCGTGCGCGGGGTGCTTAGGCATTATAGTCCCCCGAGAGGCATAATCCATCCCCGGCCGAGGCGCCGCGGATTCGATTGGGCGTGATATAGTTGGCCGCACGGTTCTCGTGCGAGAAAACCGGAGCGGGGGGGGCGGATGCTGGATCGGATCCGGCAGTGGGCGCGCACGGTGACGGGCATGGATCTCGCGGTCCTTGCCCTTTTTGCGTCCGCCAGTTTCCAATGGGAATTCGGTCCGGATCCCTTACGCGTGGCGCTGGTTGAGCCGGTCGCGCTGGTCGTGCTGGTCTACCTGATCATGAGCGGCACGCCGAGCGTGGAGCGGCCGCGACTGCATGGTGTGGCTTGGCTTTGGCTGGGTCTGGCCGCCTGGGCGGGGCTGCAGTGGCTCGTGGCAACTGACTGGCGATTCGGTGCACGAGATGTGCGCCAACTGCTTCTGGCGGCGCTCATCCTGGCGGCGCTCTTGCGGCGGCGCGATTTCGACCCGCGGCGTGCGGCCTGGATTGCGATCGGCGTGGCCGGCCTAAGCGCCCTGGCGGCCGATACGCAACGCCTGACCGGCTGGTTTGTCCCTCCCTTTGCCACGGTCTTTTCCAAGGACGTGCTTACCGCGCCAACCGGCGCGGGCGTGCCCGTGGCGGTGGGATTCTTCACCAACGCCAACGTCTTCGCCGGTTTCATTTTCTGGCCGTTCCTGATCTCGGTCGGACGCCTGATTCGCGGCCCGCAGAGGCTGCTGGCCGGCACCCTCACCCTCCTGCTGGCGCTCAGCCTGTATTGGTCTCTCGCGCGAGGGGTAATAGCCGGTGCAGTGCTGGGAATGGTATTCCTGTTCACGTTCCTCAAAGTACGCCCCCGCGAGCTGGCGTTTGGCCTAGTGACGCTCCTGGCAGCATTGTCCACCGGCGTGATTCTTGTCATTGCCTCCACCCATCCTCAGAGTGGATTCTTTCTAACGCTTGGTTTGCGGCGCGTGTTGTGGGACGCGGTTTTCGAGATGATGCGCCGCACGCCCACATTCCTGATCTCGGGGGTGGGTGCACATGCCATCGACTACCTGCAAGGTTTCGCACTCTTGGGCCGCGAGGATCCGCACAACATGTATCTCTATGTCCTCGTCCACTACGGTCTGGCCGGGCTGGCGGCGATTGTGCTCACGGCTTGGGGAGTGCTAGGTGGCGGTTGGCAGGCGCTGGGTGAGACTCGACGGGACCCAGACGCGGTGTGGATAGCGATCTTCTCCGGCTGGGCGGCGCTTCTGGTGATGGGTATGCTCGACTCGTATTTCACCGATGCGCCCTGGCGCATCTGGTTCATGCTGATGCTGGCGATCCTCTTGGCCTTCCGCACCTCGCTGCATCCGGTGCCGGCCGAAGTTTGACG
>JBGOXY010000153.1:0-5479 GCA_041479415.1 Anaerolineae bacterium | reverse complement strand
GGTCGCCCCCCCGCCGATCACCAGGACGTCAAAGGTCTCCCGGCGCAGTCGTTGGATGAGGTGCGTTCGATCCATTCAAAACCTCCGGACCCGTCGGCCTGTTTCTGAGATGTGAGCGCCGGCAGGAGGCCGTGCGCAGCGTGCCGGCCAGGGATGCATGTGCGGCGGACCCGCGCGTCCGTCCCCTTAGCATAGCCCACGCCGGCGGCTTCGGCGCGTGAGATTCTTCCTTGACCCGGGCGATTCTCGCCATGCACGGGCCGAGTCAGGCGTGCGGCGCCGCGAGTTTGCGCAACGAGGCGTAGCGCGAAAAGAGGTGCACCCACCACGGCGCGCGCCGCCCGAAGAACGAGGCCCGCCGCAGTGCCTCGCGCAGTTCCTCGGGGGTGGCGAAGGGCGGGAGAACCAGCCCGGCGCGGCCCACCTCCCACGCGGCGTGCGCGTCGGTGCCAGCGGTCATCGGCAACCCGCTGCGGAGGGCGAACGCCTGGGCCCGTTCATTGTCTGCGGCGAAAATGGAGCGCGCGTTGAATCCCTCCAGCGCGTCCACGTGCGGCGCGATCGCCTGCAGGTCGTCCAGCGCCCAATGCCCGCCGCGCAACCGGTCGAACGGGTGCGAGACGCTGATCACCGCTCCCTGGGCGCGCAATCGATCGATGGCCGCACGCGGCGTCAACCCCGGTGGAACTTCCTCGTGAATGAAGTAGGCCAAGAGCTCACCACGGGTCGTGAGAATCTCTTCGCCCGGGATCACATAGTCCGGTTCCCGTTCTGCCAGCTCCAACGCTGCGCGGGCGGAATTGTGGTCGGTGACGGCGATGCGCGACATCCCGGCGCGCCGAGCGGCGGCCAGCAGACGATCCGGCGTGAGCAGGCTGTCTTTCGAACGTCGCGTGTGCAGGTGCAGGTCAACCCGCCACATTGCCCGCTCCCGCCCGATCATGGGTTTTCCACAAGATGGGTGTGGTGACCCACACGCCGAGCCCCAAAGTCATGCCAAACCAGAGCGTACCCAGGCGAATGAGTATGGTGGCCGCGCCGGCCAGGCTGTGCTCAGGGTGCATTGCCAGCACGAGCAGACCCGTCAGGGTTGCCTCCACAGCGCCCACCCCGCCGGGCAACGCAGACACAGCCCCTACGACGGTGGAGAAGGCCAAGACGAAGATCGCCAGTATTAGCAGATGGGGCGAGGGGTCCAGCCCCAGCCCGACCAAGATGATGAAGAAGCCAACGCCCTCCCCCAGCCAAGAGATCGTTCCCAGCCCAACTGCCACAACGAGGGGCCGCGGCTTGAAAAGACGATAGGATGATTCATAGAAGGCACGCAGCCCGGCCACACGCGGGCCGAGCACGGGGAGGCGCGAAACCCACCCCAAGACGGCCAACGCGAGAGGGCGGATTTGCGACACCACGATCAGGCCCAGCACACCCAGCACGATGGCAAGGAATCCGGGCCAGAACTGAGGGTAGGTGAACACCCCGAGCGCAGAGAGGGCCATGACCGCCAAGCCATCACTGATGCGCTCAGCGATGACAATCGGCAGGCCGCTGGCGAAGGGCAGCCCGGTCCATTCTGCCAGCCACACCGCCTTGAGGGCTTCACCCACCTTGCCCGGAGTGAATGCCAACGGGAAGCCGGCGACGAAAAGGCGCGCACTGCGTGAGGCAGAAAGGGTACGGACACCCAGCAAGCGCACATAATAGTGCCACTTGAAGAACCGCAGCGCGTAGTTGAAGAGGGTGCAGCCAAGGACCAACGGGAACAGGCGCCAATCAAATCGGCCGAGCGCATTTCGCAATGAAGGCAGATCGGCCCATAAGGCGAGGCCGACCATGGCCAGCACCCCCAGGCCCAGCCCGATCATCAAGCGATTGCGCAAACCGCTCACGCTATCGATTCTTGTCATTTGCGGGGCGCCAACCGGCGGGCCGGCCGCAAGGAGAGACATGCTTCCGGGCGCTCGCCGCGGACACGGTCTGGACCGGATTCGCCGAGGATCGAGCGCGCCGGCCCGCCGCCTTCAATCACCTTCGCGGCCGAGAGTCCCCCCGCAGACGGTCAACGAAAGAGAACACGCCACAATGCCAACGCGGCGAGCACGCCCAGCAGGAACAGCGCTGCACCCGCCTGCACCACGGTCTTGGGTTCCATCCCGGGCATGACGACCTGCCCATCACCATACGACTTGAACAGCTTGCCCCAGGCGGTTTTGAGCGCCTCACGCACGCGCCGCCGGCCGATAAACGGGTACCAGTAGACGTTATGGTAGAAGTTGGAGGCGAAGTAGGCCCACGGCACGAGTGGCGTGCGCAAGAGGAGCGGCTCTGCAAAGTGCAGCCAGCCGTGGTAGATCGCCTTCTGCCCGCGCGAGGCGAACGTGTCCTCCTGGCGGAAACTCCACGGAGTCTCTTGGGTGATGTCGTAACCGATGATCCGGATCTGGCGCGGATCACCCACGCCAAGCTCCATTTCGTGAGCGCGGCGGATGAAGCGAATCGTCATTGGGTCGAACCCCTGCAAGCGGGCCGAGACCGAATCGATGGCCACCTGGTCGGCCGAGGCGAGCAGGATGTTCTTCTCATGCCAGCGCATGGCGCGCGGCCCCGGTCCATCGCCGGCAAACGTCCCGTCCATTACGGCAAAGAGGCCCGGGTGGATTTCCTGCTGGATCATCAAGAGGTCGACCAACGTGTCGTGGATGACCGAGTGGGTCCAGTGTCGCTGGCGGTGGAGCAGCCCGCCGAAGGCGTTCTTCATCGCCCCGGTGATCGTGGTGAAAACGTGGGTCTTCACCGTAGGCAGATGGACGATGTTCATGCCCACGAGCGCCTTGGGTATGTAGACTCCCTCGCGATAGACCTTGTCGAGCACTAGCAGCGGCCGCTTTGGCTCGTAGCGGAACCAGTCGAACTTCTGCTCGTAAAGGTAAACGCACGGGACGCCGTATTTGTCGGTGACGAACTTGTGCTTGTTGTTCGCCTCGCCGACTCGCGTATCGACGACCACCGTGTCGTTGTGGATTCCGACCAGGTCGGTGTAACCGGCATGCCGCAGCCCAAGGATCGCCCCCTCGATTTGCCACGGCGTCGAGGAGCACGCCGGGTACCACGTCTGCCACGAGATGTTGATCTTCAGCCCGGTCGGCACACCGCGCGGCAGCGCCTCGCGCACACCGGCCATTTCCATGACTCGCTGGATATCCTCCACCACCGTCGCCGGCGTGGTCTTGAGCACGGCAACCTTGCCCCTGCCCGCCAGATTCCCCATCGACCGTCTCCACTCATTTGACGCGAGATGAATTACAATCGCCTCGCCGTGCACCACGGCATGCATGGCGGCCGGCTTGGCGATTGTACTCCAGTCGTGAGGCCCGGCTCGCGAATACCGCTCCCGGCGACATCGCCGCCGACGATGATTCCCGGGCCAGAGGCCGCCCCGCTCGCGGAGGAGTCGAAGCATGCGCCTGAAGGGGAAGAAGATCGCTTATCTTGTTGGACCCGGGTTTGAGGACCTGGAGTTCTGGGTGCCTCTCATGCGCCTGCAAGAAGAAGGGGCGATCATCACCGCGGTGGGTCTGAACGCCGGCGAGGAGTACATCGGCAAACAGTCGCTGCAGGCCTGCTCCGATGTGGGCTGCGATGAGGTCACCGCCGATGAGTTCGATGCGGTGGTCATCCCCGGCGGCTGGGCGCCCGACAAATTGCGGCGCTACGAGGGCATCAAACGTCTGGTGCGCGAGGCCTATCGCAGCGGCAAAGTCGTCGGCATGATCTGCCATGCCGGGTTGGTCGGGATCAGCGCCGGCATCGTCAAGGGCCACGAGGCCACCGGCAGCCCGGGAATTCGCGACGATCTGGTTAACGCCGGCGCGATCTGGCGCGACGTCCCGGCGCTGCGCTCCAAGAACTTGGTCTGGGGGCGGGTGGTGGCGGACCTGCCGGATTTTTGCCGCGAGCTTGTCAACGCACTCAGCGAAAAGACCTAGACCGCCTGGCGGCCTCGTCTCCGCTTAACAGATTGGCCGGCGTGCCTGCGCACATGCCGGCCGATTGTCTTCCTCAAAGCCATGTAGCGCGAATCGCTGCAACAAGCTACTACCAGACTCCAGGCAGCAGTCGATTGCGGACACAGGCCGCTTATTCCGAGTAGCCCGGCAGCTCCGCATTGGCCACTCGATCCTCCAATGCGGTGCGGATGACTAGCAGCGAAGCGCGAACGATTGCGGCCACGAGCCCCCACAGAGAGCCAAGCAGGAACGGGGAGGAGAGGAGAACCCGTATTCCTCCCAAGTAGCCAGGGTGGCGCGCGAAGAGATACGGACCTCGGCTGATGGCTAGCCGTCTACAATTCGCCGCGCGGTAGCCCATGCTTGAGAACCAGGAATAGGCAGCTCGGAATGAGGAGACCCCGCGCGACGCGCCGACAGGGGCCGCCGCGCAAACGACCGTCGATCCACCCCCGTGACCTGAAGCTCATCGGCGATTCTCCCCCTGCTCGCCGGCTTGCAGTCATGGTATGGTGTTCTGCACATGGAGGCGGTACCCACGCCCCGCCGATCCCGGGGGCACTGCGGACTGCTATGGACACACTGCTAATCGCCGTTTTGGCCGGGCTCGCCGTCCTGCTGGTCTTGATTCTCGCGCTGCTCATCGTGCTGCTGTTTCGGCGCTCGGCCGAAGGCGGCGTGGTGGTTGGCCCGCTGCAAAGCCTGACCCAATCCATCGGCGCCCTGCAGAGCGAGGCACGCACGCTGGCTGAACGTCTGGCCGGCATGGAACGCGGTCAGGCCAAGGTGGGCGAAGACGTGGCGGCGGTTTCGACCCGCCTGGTGTATACGGGCGCGCTTGCCCAAGGGCTCACCGACACGACCGCCTCGATTCGCGAGGGGCTGGCTTCGGCCCAGGAAACGCTTAGCGCCTTGCGTTCGCAAGCCTCCGCCCGCCAGGATATCGAACGCCAGACGTCGGAATCGATCCGTCGCCTGGAAGCGGTCATCGCCGGGACGCAATCGCGCGGCGCGGCGGGCGAGAACATCCTCGACCTGGTGCTGGCACAATTGCCGGCCGAATGGCAAGTGCGCAACTTCCAAATCGGCAACAAGACGGTGGAGTTCGGCCTGCGCCTGCCTAACAACCTGATCCTGCCCATCGATAGCAAGTGGACCTCCGCGGGCTTGCTGGAACAATTGGCCGACACTCACGATCCGGATGAGCAACAACGCCTCAAGGCGCAAATCGAGAAGGCGGTGCTGGCCAAGGCGCGCGAGGTGCGCAAGTACATCGACCCGAGCGCTACCGTCAGTTTTGGAATCGCTGCAGTGCCCGACGCGGTGTACGACCTGTGCGCCGCCGTGCGAGTCGAAGTCATGGAGATGGGAGTGGTGCTGCTGAGCTACAGCCTCTTTATCCCTTACCTTCTGCTGGTGTACCAGACCACTCTCAACACTTCCCACGATTTGGATCTGCAGCAAGTCGGTGC